>JACRON010000078.1 GCA_016214425.1 Nitrospirota bacterium | reverse complement strand
TTTATAAATACCGCATCGCCCTCCTTTAGTTCATCCATTGAAAGCATTTCTATTTCAGCGCTTTTATATTCCTTTATCTTTTCAATTGCCTGCTCCTGTGCAGTGGATGCCTTTCTAAGGATTATCTTTGCCTTATCCTTTTCAACCTTTTTTATTTCTTCAAGAAGGCTGTTCATCTGCCTTTTTGCATCTGCAATAATTTCAGATACCTCTTTATAGGCCTTTGCAAAGATTTCTTTCTTCTTTGCGCCTTTGCAAAGATTTCTTTCTTCTTTGCCTCTGCATCCTTTAATAATCTCTGAAGCTTTTCTTCCCTCTCTGTCAATTCCCTTTCATGCTTCTTTATGTCTCCAACAGAATTCTCATAATGCCTTCTTTTCTGCTCAAGGTCATGCAAGAGGTTTTCAAGCTCTGCCCTTCCTTTGCCGAGCATAATCCTTGCAGATTCAATAATTGACTCAGGCATACCGTATCTTTTTGCAGTTTCTATTGCAAATGACTGTCCCGGCTCGCCGATCCTTAATCTGTATAATGGCGCAAGGGTCTTATGGTCAAACTCCATAGAGGCATTTGCCATGCCCTCTGTCTTGTGCGCAAATACCTTTATGTCTGTCAGGTGTGTTGTGGCAAATATTAAAGAGCCTTTTCCCTTTAGCTCCTTTAATATGGCGCAGGCAAGCGCAGCGCCTTCCTCAGGGTCTGTGCCTGTCCCAAGCTCGTCTATCAAAACAAGCGTGGATGAATCCGCCTTTTTAAGAAACTCCATCATATTTGACAGATGAGCAGTAAAGGTAGAGAGGTTGTCTGCAATTGACTGCCTGTCGCCAATATCAACGAGCAGGTTATGAAAAAGCGGGATGGTTATTGAAGAATCCGCAGGAACAGGCATGCCTGATAATGCCATAACAGAAAGCAGTCCAATGGTCTTTATTGTAACAGTCTTTCCCCCTGCATTTGGCCCTGTTATCACCATTACACTCTTATCCTCTCCAATGTTCACATCAATAGGAACAACATCTTTTATTCTGTTCTTCTGCACTGCTGAATAAAGCAAAAGGGGATGCCTTGCCTTTGAAAGCTTTAATATGCTCTGCTCATTTATCTCCGGTATCTGCATCCTGAATCTGTCTGCAAACATGGCAATACTCTTAAGCATGTCAAGATAGACAAGCGTCCTGAACTCATCTTTAATCTCATCAGCCTGCTTTCTAATCTGTAAGCCAAGCTCCTTGAGGATTCTTATCTCCTCTGCCTTTTCATCTGCAATGATATTTTCAAGCTCATTTGAAAGCCCAATGATGCTTATAGGCTCAATAAATGCTGTCTCGCCTGTCCTTGACACATCGTGCACAACGCCCTGCACATGACCCTTGGAATCCATCCGTACAGGAATAACCCATCTGCCTGACCTCTGGGTGATAAAATTATCCTGAAGAAAGACTGCTGTATTTTCATCCCGTGTTATATCCTCAAGGCTCTTTCTTATCTTTGTCTCAATCCTCCTCTTTTCCCTCCTCAGTTCTGATAATTCAGGAGATGCGCTGTCAAGGATGCCTCCATCTTTATCAATAGAGCGCTTAAGGATATTCAGCAGCTCAGGCATTCCTGTAAGATTTTTTATAAGCTCATTAATGGCAGTTGTAGGGGCTGGTTTTAAACCCGCCCCTACTCTAATCTGTGTTGCTGCATTATACGCAGAACTTAAAAGCTCCATCAGCCAAACAAGCTCAACAGCTTCAGGAACAGCGTCTTTTGGTTGAACCTTCTGCAGAAGAGGCTCAATATCCCTGAAAGGGAGTATATCAAGGGGCATTGCCTTTTGAGACATCCTCATTATATCTTCTATGCACGCAAATCTGTTTTCTATCTCTTGTTTGTTTGATAATGGTGTAATGTTGAGGATGGCGCTTTTTGATGCATCGCTCTTTGCATATTGAGCGATTATCTCAAGGAGTTTGTTGAATTCAAGTGAGATGAGGGAGTTTTGTGGAATCATATAGTTGAATTACTCCTTTAATTATTGTTGTATCTTTTTCTATAAGCTCTTTCATAAGGTCGTATGTCTTCAGAATTATACTTCCCGGGCATTTTACCGAACTGAAAAAAGCGAGGGTTTTGTTTTGCAGGATGTCGGGGTTGCCTATGGCAAAAATAGTCTTTGGTGCATGGTTGCAAAGGTATTGGTTTAATGTTTCTGGATAACTACTACTGTTTTTATCTATTCTGGCAAGGTTCATTTTTTTAATTAATCAATAAGTTATAAGTTGTTTTAGCTAATATATCGCCAATTTTTCAAGTTATTCTAAAGTCCATTTAGGATTTCTGGTTTGTTAAATTTTTCTTGACATCGTATTGCTCGGTAGATGTAGATAAAGATTCAGAGTCTGTGAATAAGGATTTGACTTCCAACTATCTCGCTTCAAATTCTATTGGTTTTGAATTTTCCCTGAATAAGATGTTTTTAGGAAAGGAAAACCTGCTCCAGTTACATGAAAAATCAGGAAATCTTATAGATTCTAATCTGAAATTATTGTCTTCGTCTAAATCATCCTTATCATATGAATGATGCTGTTTCTTTATCAAGCCTGTCCTCTCTCAGAAATTCATCTATCTCATCAGAGGAATATTCTCTTATCCCTTCAGTCAGCTCAATCAGAATAATACGGACCTTTTTGTGCTCCTCTATGCCAATATCTTCCAATGGTTTTAGCACGCCATTTTCATATATTGCCTCAATTGTCTTTGACATAAGTATTGCCTCCAAGTCTTGATTTAAGAATAAGAAATTGGTATAAAAAAGTCAAGGGAAATAGGGAAAAGTGTCAGATAATGTGCCTGTGCTTTCTTCCTCGTGCAAAGCAGAACAAAAGCGCCTGTCCTGATTTTTATATTTCCCTTGAAGCAAACTTTGTTATGGGTGTAGACGCGGCCATTATTTCCCCCGTAACAAAAAGTCCATAACCTCTGTGAAAATTGATTCTAATGAAGGTGGTTCTGCAGCAGCTATCTTGCCGTTAGGCAAGTGTTTGTGTCCAGAGGCATCAACAGTTGGCCTATGCTCAGCGTTATCATAGCGGAATATTAATGTGCCGTCCTGTTTTTGATAATGGAAGGAATAATTGAGCTTTTTAGCTTTATATCTAAGGTCAAGATATTCTGTAAAAATCAGTCTGGAATTATTAGAGAAGGTCTGAGAGGTATTCACTTAGCAACATACTGGATTTCCTTCAGTCTGTTTATATCTGCAAGTATTCTCTCCTTTATTTTCAGCTCCCCTGCCCATGCAATATATTCAGGGTCGCCATTTTTCATATCTTCAGCAGTGAATTTTAACAAAAATATTTCTGAGGAAATCTTATATTCATCCTCAAATTTCGCAATCTGCCTTTCTGTCCTTTGAAGCCCCAATTCAAGCCGCTTTAATTCAGCGTCAATTGCAGTTTTGATAATATCTATGGTATCGTTGCCCGTATCAGACTTTATCTGTACTGTTGTCATGGCGGCACCTCCTTTCTTTTTGTTTATATTTTATCTGAACCTGTCTTATTTATCAAGCGTTTTATGCCTGCTATTTCCTCCTCTATCACCAGAAGATCGGTAATGATAGCTTTTGGTTCAGTATATTTTATTCCCCAAGCACATAAGGCGGAACCATCTTTTTACAAAACTCATCTACCTTTTTCTCAATAAGTAATTTTATTAAAATCGGGAGCTACATATTAAACATCCTGATTTATTTGGATGATGTACCTGTCCTGATTTTCATATTTCCCTTGAAGCAGACTTTGTCATGGGTGTAGACCAGACCCTGCTGACTCTACTGACTCTAAGATAATATAATGGGAACAGATTTATTTACCATTCCCCCTTCCCTGATTGTCTCTTATGGCTAATGGAAGTTTGTTTTGCATAAGATTCCTCTGAACCATCTTGTTTGCAAATAATTTTATGCTCCGTGTGCAACTTATCACAATAAGCAGCTT
>JACRON010000102.1 GCA_016214425.1 Nitrospirota bacterium | reverse complement strand
GGCAGGGGCGTAACAGTTGATGCAGAGGATATTTCAGATATCAAAGATGCGATTAACAAGGCATTGGATATGAGCATTGACAATAATAAGAGGAATCATTTCCTGAATAATGCGTATAAGTGGTCATATTCAGGCGAGCTTTATGAAAACAGCCCTGAAAATGTAAATAATTTTTATAACTCTTTAAAAAATTTTCTGTTAAAATCAGGGGTGGTTAAAAAAGAGGCTGTTGTTTTTGAAGAGGCATTAAGGTGAAGTATAAAAAAATATTATTGCTGTTTCCGGATTACAAAGGCGGCCATTTTGGCGCTCTGCGGCCTCCTGCAGGGATAGGTTATCTTGCAGAGACATTAAAAAGAAACAACATAGACTATGACATACTTGACATGGCTGTTGGCTATTCTATTGATGACCTGCGCAATAAAATAGACTCCTTTCACCCAGACCTCATCGGCATCAGCATGATGTCCTTTATGTATAAGAGGTCTTATGATATTATAAAGTTAGTAAAACAGATAAAGCCTGATGCACCTGTTATAGCCGGCGGCCCGCATATCTCAACACTCAGGGAGAATGTGCTGAATGAGTGTCCTGATATTGATTATGGTGTATTCCTTGAAGGCGAAGATACTGTTCTTGAGCTTTGCAGGGGAAAAAATGAATCAGATATTAATGGGTTGATATACAGGAAAGACGGGGCAGTTATTGTTAATAATGAAAGGCCATTCAGGGATAATCTTGATGAGCTGTCCTTTCCAAGATATGAAAAATTCCCACTCGGCAGGTATGTTACAGAAGAGATAGGCATAGTCTCTTCAAGGGGCTGTCCCTATGGATGCACATACTGTCCTGTTAAATCTGCTATCGGCAGAAAATGGCGCTACAGGAGCGGAGAAAGCATAGTTGAAGAGATTCAATACTGGTATGACAGGGGCTGCAGACAGTTCAGCATGCTGGATGATAATTTTACCATGAGGCAGGATAGGGTGATTGCGATATGCGATGAGATCAAGAAGAGAAATTTTAAAGGCATAGAGCTTAATTGCAACAATGGAGTGAGGGCAGACAGGGTAAATTATGAGGTATTAAAGAATATGAAAGAGGCAGGTTTTAAATACCTTGCCTTTGGAGTTGAAGCAGGGAATGACAAAATTCTAAAAAATATAAACAAAGGAGAGACCATAGAGGTTACAGAGGCTGCAATCAAGAATGCCCTTGACTTAGGATTTAAGGTTACGCTATTTTTTATTGTTGGCTCTCCTGGCGAGACCATGGATGACCTGCAGGATTCAATAAACCTTGCCCTGAAATACCCAATATTTGATGCAAGGTTTTACAATCTCATTCCTTTTCCGCAGAGCAGGCTGTATGACTGGGTTAAGGAGAATAATTATTTTATATGCGACCCTGAAGACTACCTGAATAATTCATCCCAGTGGGATGATAATCCAGTATTTGCGACGCCAGAGATGAACAGGGAGCAGAGAGTAGAGGCATTAAAGATTGTCAGGGATGTGAGAAAAAAGGTCAGATACAACTCTATGAGAAATACCCTTGCGCCAAAATTCGGTCCTATTGCCGCTATGGCTGCAAAGGTTTAT
Organism: Nitrospirota bacterium; assembly: GCA_016214425.1. Taxonomy (GTDB): domain Bacteria; phylum Nitrospirota; class CAKKRA01; order 9FT-COMBO-42-15; family 9FT-COMBO-42-15; genus 9FT-COMBO-42-15. The sequence continues at coordinate 2,891 of JACRON010000102.1, read as the reverse complement.
GTGAATGACTGGGTTCAGAATAGATTGATGAAGAGCAGTTCTTTAAGGAGAAATTTGAAAAAGGCTTTTATCCGTGTAGCAGGATGATAAAAATGAGGGTACTATTTTTAAATCCGCCCTTTATGGGTGAGCATGGAAAATTCTCAAGGGAGCAGAGGAGCCCTGCTGTTACAAAGAGCGGGACATTCTATTATCCAATGTGGCTCTGCTATGCAGCAGGGCTCGCTGAGAAGAACGGGTTTGATGTAAAGGTTATAGATGCGCCTGCAAAGAGGATTGGTATTGAAGATGTTGTTAAAGATGCAAAGGAGTTTACCCCTGCACTTACAGTAGTGGATACTTCAACACCGAGTATATTTAATGATATTAATGCAGCAATTAGGATAAAGGAGGCAACAGGGAGCTTCCTTATCCTTGTTGGCACCCACCCGTCTGCAATGCCTGAGGAGACACTAAAGATAAATGATAAGATAGATGCTGTAGCAAGAAGGGAGTATGAGCAAACTGTACTTGAACTTGCATTACTAATAAAAAATGGGAAAATCAGTAAAGAAGGATTAAGCAATATAGATGGAATCTCATTCAGATGGGATAGCAATACATTTCATAATAAGGATAGAAGGTTTTTAGAAGACCTTGATTCTTTACCCTTTGTAAGCGAGGTATATAAAAAACACATTGATTACAAGGATTATTTTTACGCCCACAGCAGGCATCCAATTATCACACTGATTACAGGCAGGGGGTGCCCTTATCATTGTGTCTACTGCCTGTATCCTCAGACCTTCAACGGCCATAAGCTTAGATACAGGAGTATAAAAAGCATTGTTGATGAGATAGAATATTGTTTGGAGAGTTTTCCAGACCTAAAAGAGATAATGTTTGAGGATGATACACTTACTGTAAATAAAAAGAGGTCAATTGAATTTGCAGAGGAGATACTCAGGAGGGGATTAAAATTCCAGTGGTCTGCTAATTCAAGGGCAGATGTTGATTTAGAGACCATGAAGATATTAAAAAAGGCAGGCGCTCGGCTCTTCTGCGTTGGCATAGAAAGCGGGGATCAGGGTGTCCTTGACGCAATGAAAAAGAGGCTGACAGTCCCTATAATAAAAGAATTTTTCAATGATGCAAAGAAGACAGGCATATTAATACACGGCTGCTTTCTTGTAGGCAATCCCGGTGAAACAAAGGAGACACTTGAGAAGACATTGAACCTTGCAATTGAACTTAATCCTGACACTGCACAGTTCTTTCCCATAATGATTTATCCCGGCACAGAGGCATATAACTGGGCTTTGGAGAATAATTTTCTTGTCACACGCAATTTCAACGAATGGTTAACTCCTGACGGTCTTCATAACTGTGTTGTTTCAAGGCCAGGGCTTTCCAATTATGAGCTTGTGGAGTTCTGTGATAAAGCAAGAAAGAGGTTTTATACAAGGCCGGCGTATATTCTTAAAAAGTTTATTCAGGGGCTTTCAGACCCTCAGGAGATGAAGAGGCTATTAAAAGGCGATGAAGAGGCTATTAAAAGGCGCATCAATATTTTCAAGGTATCTTATACGAGGCTCATTTGGAAAAGGTTCAGAGAAGAGGTGTTAAATATGATATCTGTTATTGTGCCGGCATATAATGCAGAAAAAACAATAAAGGGTTGTCTTGATGCACTCTTGAATCAGGATTATAATTGCAATTATGAGGTAATAATAGTTGATGACGGCTCCACTGATTCCACTCCTCAGATTGCTTCAAAATATCAGGCTGTAAGATTGATAAGGCAGTTAAATGCAGGGCCTGCTGCTGCAAGGAATAAAGGCGCCTCTGAGGCAAAGGGGGAGATTATATTATTCACAGATTCAGATTGTGTTCCAGAGAGGGATTGGATCAGGATGATGATGGAGCCCTTTGAGCAGGACATGTCAGTTATCGGCGTAAAAGGCGCATACAGGACAAAGCAGAGGGAGATTGCAGCAAGATTCGTGCAATTTGAGTATGAGGATAAATATGATAAGATGAAGAAGAATGAGACAATAGATTTTATTGATACTTATTCAGCAGCCTTTAAAAAGGATATTTTTTTAAGCATGGGAGGTTATGATACATCCTTCCCAGTTGCATGCGCCGAGGATGTAGACCTTTCTTACAGGATGTCTTCAAAGGGATATAAGATGGTCTTTAATCCAAATGCAGTTGTATACCATATCCATCCCAATACCCTGACTGGTTACCTTAAAAAGAAATATAAATTTGCCTTCTGGAGGGTATTAGCTGTAAAAAGGAATCCCCAAAAGATGGTAAAGGATTCCCATACGCCACAGTCAACAAAATTTGAATTAATGCTGATTCCGCTTATTTATATATCTTTGATAGCCTCCATGTTTTATAATACAAGTCTTGCAGCAATTGTATTTGTTATTTACTTGTTAATAATCTCAATCTCTGTGTCCAAGATATTTCAGAAAGACATTGTAATAGGATTGCTGTCTCCCTTCCTCATTTTTCTAAGGGACAATATACAGTTTGCCGGATTATTGGGCGGTATATTAAATATTGCCAAAGACAGATTTGTATTGAGGAGCTCATAGTGCTAAAGAAGCATAGCCAATTCTTTAAAAGCCTTAATTTTATTTTTGATGCTGTCATAATTGTTATTGCATGGCTGCTTTCATATTATCTGAGATTTTATCTGATTCCTGTTCCCCCGCCTGAATATACCACACCAATAGAGGAATATTTAATTTTTATTATTCCTATCATCTTAATATGGGGAGTTGCCTTTAAGGCCTTTGGGTTGTACAGGCCGAGGAGATTGACCTCCCGCACAGCAGAGATATTTGATATAGCAAAGGCATCCTCAATATCAATATTATTCCTGGTTGCAGTCTCAT
>JACRON010000101.1 GCA_016214425.1 Nitrospirota bacterium | reverse complement strand
AAGATATATTCCCATCCCCAGCCTGTTGCGCAGTGCAGGCGCTATCTTGAGAATAATCTCTCAAAGATACCTATTATTGAGGTCTCAAGCACTGCAAAGGCAGCAGAGATGGCAGCAGAAGACCATTCTTCAGGCGCTATAGCAAGCGAGCTTGCTGCAAGTTTATACGGCCTGAAGATTGTAAAGCGGAAGATTGAAGACAACATATATAATCTTACAAGGTTTCTGATAATAGGCAAGAAAAAGCTGCCCAAGACAGGAAGGGACAAGACATCAATAATGTTTTCTGTTAAGGATGAGGTTGGAGCGCTATTTAATATGCTTAAGCCATTTGCGGAGAATAAGATAAATCTTACTAAGATAGAATCAAGGCCTTCTAAGAAAAAGGCATGGGAATATATATTTTATGCTGATATGGATGGCCATATAGAAGAGGATAAGGTAAAGAGGGCATTGCATGACCTTGAAAAAAGATGCCTCTTCTTTAAGATACTCGGCTCCTATCCAGCAGCAAAAGAAAGAGGGGTAAAAGGCAGATGATAATAGTATTAAAACCAGATGCAACAGAGGAGCAGATCAATCATATAGTTGAGAAGCTGAAAGGCTTTGGCCTCCAGATACACATGTCTAAAGGAGAGGAGAGGACAATTATCGGCGCTATTGGCGATGAAAGGGTGCTTGCCAATCAGCCGCTTGAGATATTTCCGGGTGTTGAAAAGGTTATGCCAATACTGCAGCCGTTTAAACTTGTAAGCAGGGAGTTTAAAAAGGAGGATACTATTATTGAATTTGAAAACGGCGTTAAAATCGGCGGGAAGAAGATACATGTTATGGCAGGGCCCTGCGCAATAGAGAGCAAAGAGCTTCTCATCCAGATTGCAGAGGATGTAAAGGCATCAGGCGCATCATTCATCCGCGGCGGCGCGTTTAAGCCGAGGACATCTCCATATACATTTCAGGGTCTTGGTGAAGAGGGTTTAAAATATCTTGCAGAGGCAAAGAGCAAGACAGGCCTGCTCGTTATTACAGAGGTTATGGACCCAAGGGATATTGAACTCATCCTGCCTTATACAGATATAATCCAGATTGGCACAAGGAATATGCAGAACTTCAGGCTTTTAACAGAGGTCGGCGGCTATGACAAGCCCGTGCTTTTAAAGCGCGGGCTTGCAGCAACAATAAAAGAATTTCTAATGTCAGCAGAATATATTATGGCAAAGGGAAATACAAAGGTGATGCTCTGTGAGCGCGGAATCCGCACCTTTGAGACCTATACAAGAAATACACTTGACCTCTCTGCAATTCCAGTCATAAAAAAGCTGAGCCACCTTCCAGTGATTGTTGACCCGAGCCACGGTGTAGGCAAATGGGATTTGGTTGCGCCAATGGCCAAGGCAGCAGTGGCAGCAGGCGCAGACGGCCTTATAATTGAAGTCCATCCAAATCCAGAAGAGGCATTTTCTGACGGCGAGCAGTCTTTAAAGCCAAAGGTGTTTAAAGAGCTGATGAAGGAATTAAGATTGGTTGCACAAGCTGTAGGAAGGGAGCTTTAGTATATTGTGTGGTATCTTATAATAAATAGATTTACACTTTTTGTCATTCCTGCTTGTCTCTGGCAGGAATCCAGTTTTATTTATTTCATGTCTGCCGGGAGGGAAGATGGATTCCCGCTCAAAAACGCTGCGGGAATGACACTAAAAAAATGTAAAGAAGTGTTAGGAACAGAACGCTAAATGAAAGCTCTCTTTTTCAACCGCATGGTAATAGTTGGTGTTGGCTTGATTGGCGGCTCCCTTGCAATAGCAGGCAGGAGAAAGGGGCTTGTAAAAGAGATAATAGGCGTTGGAAGGGGCGCTGCAAATTTAAAAGAGGCAGTTAATCTGAATATCATTGACAGTTTTACATTTGATATATCAGAGGCAATTAAAGGCGCAGACTTAATAGTCTTGGCAACGCCTGTTGGAAGTTTTGAAGGGCTTGTAAAGCAGATGAAGCATAAACTGAATAAAGGCGCAATTATTACTGATGCCGGGAGCGTAAAGGGAATAATGGTCAGCAAGCTTGAAAGGCTCCTTCCAAAAGGGACATATTTTGTGGCTGGCCATCCAATAGCAGGAAAGGAAAAGTCAGGGGTAAAGGCAGCTTCACACAGGCTCTTTGAAGGAACTAAGTGCATATTAACACCTACTAAAAAAACTGACGCATCCGCGCTAAAAAAAGTAAAGGCATTGTGGAGGGCTGTTGGCGCAGAGGTTGTGTTAATGGACCCGATGCTTCATGACAAGGTGCTTGGCGCTGTCAGTCATCTGCCCCATGCTGCAGCCTACTCTATTGTAAACACTGTAGCAGAGATTAAAAAGGACGGAAATAACTTTATTGCCTTCTCAGGCGGCGGGTTTAAGGACTTTACAAGGATTGCTGCAAGCTCGCCAGAGATGTGGCGGGACATATTTTTAAGCAACAGGGAAAACCTTGTTAATATGATTAGCCGGTATCAAAAAAATCTGGAGAAGCTAAAAAGATACATAAAGGATAAAGACAGTAAGAGGCTAATTAAGGAATTGGAAAAGGCAAAGGCAGTAAGGGATAGGCTTAATTGAAGACAATTAAGGTCAATATAACAAAGGCATTAAAAGGCGGGATAACAGTTTCAGGCGACAAATCCATATCCCATAGGGCTGTTATGATTGGCGGAATAGCTGAAGGCAGGACAAGGATAACAGGTTT
>JACRON010000100.1 GCA_016214425.1 Nitrospirota bacterium | reverse complement strand
CTTGATTTTGAGAAAAGGACATATATACTTCAATTAAAGGAAGAAAGAAGCTATTTTTTTAAAAAAGGTTTCAAGGGGATTATTATCTTAACAAAGGTTGCCTTTTACGGGGGATATAAAAATAAAGTCGGATTAGAATATATTGGATTCCCGGGAGCAAATCCCGGCTACTATGATTTTTCACATGAGAAGGTTTTTGTAAAAGAGAGAACTATAGACGGGAATCTTAAGTAACCCCTTGATGTTTAGCGTTTCACTTAGAAAACGCTAAACAGTTACGATTTAGGGGGTGGTCTTGGTGGGGAATGTTAGAGTTTTTTGATGTTTGTATAATTGGTTCTGGATTTGGCGGCGCTGTATGCGGGGCAAAGCTTAGTGAGGCTAAAAAGACAACCTTAATCCTGGAGCAGGGCAAACGCTGGGATAAGAATGCCTTTCAGCAGACGCAGGATGTGAAATACCTAAAAGAGATCTATGAGGAATTTGAAGGAGAGAATATCAAGATTTCCACTGGAAGGTGTGTTGGCGGAGGTTCGCTTTTATACAGCGCCTCATCCCTTCGTACCCCATCGTCAATATTTGAACAAAAGGATAAGGATGGAAGAAGGCTATGGCCGTCAATATACAATAAGGGCTCATTAAACTCGTATTACATGAGGGTTGAGAAGAAGTTAAATGTCAAACAGCTCCTCTGGTCTGAAGTGCCGAAAAAGGATGGAATCTTTGCAAAGGCCTGCAATGCAGCAGGATATACATGCGACAGGCTGCGCACCGCAATTGTTAATTGCAGAAACTGCGGTTTCTGCCACACAGGATGCAAGTTTGACAGAAAACAGAGCCTCATCTTAAATTACATTCCGGATGCAGAAAAGAACGGCGCAAGGATTAAAGAAGGGTGCAAGGCGCTCTTAGTTAAAAGAAACGAAAAAGGCTATTTAGTAGTTTATAAAGATCTAAAAAGCGGGTTATTAAACGAAGTCTCTTGCAAGGCAGTGATAATTTCTGCAGGCGCAGTCCAATCTCCAGCCTTAATGCTTAAGTCAAAAAAGTTTCTTAATAATTTAAGCGACCATGTAGGAAAAAACCTCTCTGCAAATGGAGATATGTTTTTGGCAGGGTATCTGCCGAATGAAGATTGTGAGGTTTATAAGGGCAAGGCACAGGGCTGTGTTACCTATGCCTTTTGGGAAGAGGGTTTTGTATTACAGGGCATGGGCACGCTGCCAATCAGCGCAACAGTAATAAACAGAATAAGATTTAAAAATGCCAAGAGACCCTTTTATTGGGGCATTGAGATGAAAAGGGTTATGAAGGAGTACGGAAAACATCTCTTAGGTATTGCTGTTATCGGCCTTGATGGAAGCGACGGCAGGGTCTTTCTTGATGAGAATGATAATATCAGGCTTAGTTGGTCTATGAGTGAAAAAAGCAGAAAGGTTTTTGATAAAGCAATTGCAAGGGCAAAGGAGATAGTAGAATCCATTGGAGGCGAGCTGCTTATCACAGAGCCTTATCAGGAGAGGGGTGAGGTTGTAACAGTCCATCCCCTCGGCACATGCAGGATGGCGGAAAATATTACAGACGGTGTTGTTGATGCCAACTGTCAGGTTTTTGATAATCCTAATTTATATATCGTTGATGGCAGTGTTATACCATCTCCACTCGGCGTGAACCCATCCCTCACAATAGCTGCTGTTGCAGAGAAGGTATCGGATTATATTGTCCAGAAATTTCAGGAATAACGCAAAAATAATTATACCATGGCGCTCTCAGCCGAGAGCCGTCCTGTCGAAGCACAAAACCTATTTGGGTAAAAGCCCCTTGAAATATCAACTCCTTCCTTCAACCTTTTTAACTATTTTGCTTACAGTAGTATAGTGGACTCTTAGATAATCTGCAATTTCTTTTTGTGTATAGCCATATTTCACATGGCGGGGAAAAGAGGTTTTAGAAACATGATGCTTATGTCACCTAAACCACTGCATGACTGGCGTTGATAAAAATTCCTCAACAGAGATGCCAGACCCGCCAACCAGTAATTTTTTCTGTGGTTTGAAGAGAGAGGAAAATGCCTCCATGCCTGTAAGGGCATCTTTGCTTCGGCCGCTTTTTACCTCTATTGCAATAATGACCTTGCCATAACAAAGGACAAAATCTACCTCCCTGCTGCGTTCACGCCAGTAAAATACCTCCGCCTTTGTTCCAATTGTGTCGTTAATCAAATGCGCGCCTACAATGGTTTCTACCTGTCGTCCCCAGAAGTTGCGATTAGTCAGGGCCTCATCAAATGAGATATTAGACTGGGCGCTTATCAGGGCGGTATTCAATACCTGAAGTTTAGGGCTTGAACCGCGCAGTTTAATCTTTTTTCCGGTAAATTTTTGCAATCCCATCAACATTCCAGCGCCGGCAAGCAGCTCCAAGTAATGCGCCAAGGTTGTTGTATTCCCGGCATCCTGCAATTGACCCAACATTTTTTGGTAGGATAGGATTTGACCCGAATAATCGCAGCCTAAGAGAAACAGCCTTCTAAGCAGCGCTGGTTTGTCAACGCGAGTCATCAGAAGAATGTCCCTTGAGATAGTAGTTTCAATTAAAGAGTCAATAATATACCGTGACCAGCGTTCTTGATCATCTATTAAAACGGCCGCGCCGGGGTAACCGCCAAAATATATAAACTGTTCAACATTCCAGCCAAATGCCTCCCTCATTTCTGAAAAAGACCAATGTGTGAGGGGAATAATTTCAAACCTGCCTGCAAGGCTCTCAGTTAAGCCGCGCTGTATTAGAAGTGGAGATGAACCGAGAAGCACAACCTTGAGAGGTATTTTAGCGGCGGTATCATCATCCCACAGCCGTTTTACAATATCTGACCAGCCTGACACCTTCTGTATCTCATCAAGAACAAGAAGTGATTCCCTTATTTTTTCACCTTTTTTTGCATTAAGGCGGCCGATTTCCCATTGCTGTTCAATCCATGTGCGGCTTTTTAATGTTGGCTCATCTGCCGAGGCCTGACGCGGTCCTGCCAGAACCTGAATAAACCTTCTCTGCTCCTTAAGCCTTGATAAAAGGGCTTTAAACATGGGGCGCTTAAACATTGATTAACCTCATTTTAAACCCATAAAAAGGGAGTAATAACAAGTGGTTACAGACATACTTACAAATTACTCAATATCTTGAATAATTTTACTCAAAAGCATAAGGAAATGTCAAGCTGTTTTTTTCTAAAAAAAGCAGCAGGGTCTATAATAGAAAATTGAGTGCAGCCGCTTTTCTTCTGTCTTGCGTTTTTTTATCCTTTTTTGCTTCCCTTTTTCAAAATCCTCTTCTTTATCTTTGAGATTGCCTCTGCAGGATTTAATTCCTTTGGACAAACCTCCTGACAACTGAATACAGAATGGCACCTCCATACACCATGTATGTCATTAGCTATCTTTAGACGCTCTTCTTCAGCAGCATCTCTTGAGTCAGTTAGAAATCTTTCTGTTTTTAATAAAGCAGATGGTCCGAGATATGCATTATCAGTTCCAGCAACCGGGCAGGCACCGAAGCAGGAGCCGCAGAGTATGCAGTCTATGGTATTTCCAATCTTACTTCTATCTTCAGGTAACTGGATATATTCCTTTTCCGGTATCGGGGATTTCCCGATGAGATAAGGTTTTATATGCCTGTAGTTTTCAAAAAACCGCGTGAGATCTACAATTAAATCCCTTAATACCGGCAGATGGCCAAGCGGCTGGATGATTATCGTCTCGGCATTTAATTCTAAAATCTGTGTCTCACAGGCAAGGCGGTATTTTCCATTAATATGCATGGCGCAGGAGCCGCACACAGCGCCGCGGCAGGAGAACCTGAAGGCAAGAGAGGAGTCAAGATTCTTCTGGATATAAAATAGCTTTCTGCCGGCACTACATATCCCAATGTAACAGGCTTATAGCTTAATTTTGCCCCCTCAGGGCTGTATGTTGCTATTGTATGTTTAAGATAGTTTTCATCATCCCTTTTTGGATAATCAGTCCTGTAATGAGAGCCCCTTGACTCCTTTCTCTCAATAGCGCCCATTATAACAGCTTCTGCAATATCAATGCTTCCAATAAGCTCTAATAACCAGTAAAGTTCAAAATTAAACCTTTTGCCTTTATATCTGATTCCAACATTATTGCACCGCTCTTTTATCCTTTTTAGATTTTCAAGCCCCTCTTTTAATTGAACCTCGTTTCTGAATATGCCGATATTATTCCACATAGCTATGCTCATTTCTTCAAAGAGCTTAAAAGAGGATTCATTGCCCTCTCTTTTATACAGGTCTTCTATCCCTTTTTTCTCCTCTCTTAGTGCGGATTCCATTAGGTACATTCGTTCATTTTTCTTCTTTATCTTGCTTAAATATTCGCCTGCTGCTTCGCCTGCAATACAGCCGAATACTATTGTCTCTAAAAGCGAATTGCCTCCAAGCCTGTTTGCGCCATGCACACTTACACAAGCAGCCTCGCCTGCTGCGTAGAGTCCGTCTATCTTTGTCCGGCAGTTTATATCCACATCTATGCCTCCCATTGTATAATGCTGTGCAGGCTCAACAGGTATCGGTTCTGTTATTGCATTTATGCCTGCAAATTTTCTTGCGAGCTCTATTACACCAGGCAGCCTTTTGCTTATTAACTTTTCACCAAGGCGCCTTAGGTCAAGGTGGAGATAAAGGTTATTTACAGCATTCCCTTTTTTTATTTCTCTAATCATATTTCTTGCAACAATATCCCTTGGCGCAATCTCCATTGCCCTCTTTGAGTCTTCATAATTCTTCAAAAATCTTTCTCCAATGTTATTTAATAAATATGCCCCTTCACCCCTTGCGCCTTCAGTAACAAGTATGTTTGTACCATAAAGTGTGGTTGGATGAAATTGGATGAACTCCATATCCTTTAAATCAGCGCCTGCCCGGTAGGCAATTGCCAGCCCTTTTCCTGTATTTATCAGGGCATTGGTTGATTTACTATAGATTCTACCTACGCCTCCAGTTGCAACTATTGCTGCATCTGTTCTAAAGGGGTGTAAATCCCCTGTCTTTAAATCAAGGGCAATGATGCCTTTAACAGATTTGTCTTTTACAATCAGTTTTGTTACAAACCATTCATCAAAAAAGGTCAGATACTTATTCTTCTCATTCTTCCTCATTATCTGCTCATAAAGCGTATGAAGCATTGCATGGCCTGTCCTGTCTGTAGCATAAGCAGTTCTTGGGAAGCCTGAGCCGCCAAAGGGTCTCTGTGCTATTCTTCCTTCGTCTGTCCTGCTGAAAGGACAGCCCCAATGTTCTATTTCATAGATTCTGTATGGCGCCTCTTTGCACATCTTCATAATAGCATCCTGGTCGCCAATGTAATCGCTGCCTTTTATTGTATCGTAAGCATGTTTTTCCCAGTTGTCAGGCAGGCCCTTTTCAATATTGCCAAGTGCAGCATTCACGCCGCCCTGTGCTGCATTGGAGTGTGAGCGTATGGGATAGACCTTTGATATGAGGGCGGTTTTTATTTTATTATTTACAAGTTCATATGCAGCCCTTAGTCCAGCAAGGCCGCCGCCGATAATAACAGCGTCAAAGTTATACATTAAAAGAGCCTTTCAAAATAAATTGATAAGCTGTAAATGCCTATAAAGGCAGTCAGAAACCTTACAGCAAAATATAGTTCTTTTTGAAATCTTGTAAGAAGGAACACATCAATGAGGATTAGCCTTATCCCATTTAATGAATGAAAGGATGCAATTATTATTATAAATATCTCAAATAAATGGGCCAAAGGTTTATCCAGTCTATTTGCAACTGCATTATAGGCATTGTTGCCAAATAATAAAGCAGTGCTGTGCAGCATTATATGCAAAAGGAGATAGAATGTTAAGATTATCCCGCTAATCCTGTGAAGGCCAAAGGCTGTCTGGCCAGGGTGCTTGTTTAATATAAAATCTTTCAGATATTTCATCTGACAAATCTCCGGAGGACAAGAATCCCGTATATAGTTAACATAATGCCAAAGAGATAGAGGAAAAAGAGAATGCCTTTTGAAATACTTTTATCAGGATTAAAATCAATTGTTATTGAGTATAAGCCGTTTAAGCCGTGATATATGCAGGCTGATAAAAGCAGTATATCAATAATCAGCCACTCTGTATGTGAGAGTCTCTCTGAGACAAAGGAGAAGCTTATCTTTTTATCTGAAAAAGGAATGGCTATAATATGAATTGGCAAAAGGACTGCTATTATGATTGCGGTAATCCGCTGCCCAAGCCATGGCAGCAGGTGGCTTTTTTTGATGTTCATTATATATATTAATAATTTATCCAATGATAATTGTCAAGAAAAGGATAAAGATTAAACAGATTGATTGTAGGTATTTTTTATGCTATTATTCAGCATTATAGCATAAATTCTGACAGCCATGATATTTTTTATGGCCTCACTTATGATTAATTTGGATAAAAAACTTAATTTCTGGCTTTTCATAATTGCAGGCTGCCTTGTTTTTATTTTATTGGTTTTTGCGCTTCAACTGCCTTTTAAAATCAAACATGGCGAAAAAGGCCAAGCAGCAATCAAGATGCTGGATGCAATGAGGCGGCCATTTCTTGATATTAAGGAAACAGAGGGCTTTTTGATTAAGAATACCGAAACCTCTTACTCCAATCTTTCTAAGGCAATTGAATCTGCTGATATCCTTCTCCTTCAGTATAAACAGTTATCACAATACAATCCTGAATTAAATAAAAATGTCCTCCGGCTATCCAAGATGTATGAAGAGTGGATAGCTTCAGAACGGCATCTCTTTGAGAATTATCGCGGCATCCCAATGCATAAAGGTATTTCAATAACTGAAGCCCATTTTATTGAGGATTTTGCTATGGCTAACACAGGTTTCTTAAGTGTTATGAATAAATTGGGGGAAGGAGAGATGCCTATTCATGAGGATATTGCAATTGGAGAAAAGGCAAATCGTATACTCCAGATATTATCAGGCATACTGTTTTTATATTTTATCAGCTTTATATTTTTGCAGCAGCAGAGTAAAAATCGTGCATTTATTATACAGGCAGAGGCTGTAAATAAGGCAAAATCAGAATTTATTGCAAATATGAGCCACGAATTAAGGACTCCGCTTAATGCTATCATAGGATTTTCCGATGCTATGTTAGGCGGTTTATCCGGAAAGATAAAAGAAAAGGATAGGGATTACCTGACTTACATATTTGAGAATGGAAGACATCTTTTATCAATGATAGACAGCATACTTGATTTGAGCAGGATAGAAGCAGGGACTATGAAATTAGAATTAGAGGAGTTTTCTTTAAAGAAGCTTGTAGAGTCATGTATAATGGTGTTAAGAGAATATGTGCTGAAGCATAGACTTTCAATAAAAAATGATATGGCAGAGGACATAGATGTGATAGTAGCTGATCAGAAAAAACTTAAGTCAGTGCTCTTGAATCTGCTTGACAATTCACTGAAGTTCTCGCCTGATGGAGGCAGCATTAATATTTATGTAAACCGTATTGATATGGGTTTTGTCTCCGCACTGAAACCAAAAGGAAAGGCAAAGGACAAATCTGTTAAGGATTATATTCAAATCTCTGTTGTTGACAGCGGCATAGGAATATCTGATGAAGATAAGGCAATGATATTTCAGCCGTTCAAGCAGCTTGAGGATACTTATACAAAAAAATATAAAGGCGCAGGATTAGGCCTTTTTCTTACAAAGAAACTTGTGGAAATTCAAGGCGGCAGTATATGGGTTGAAAGCGAAAAGGGGAAAGGGAGTAAGTTTAGTTTTGTTATACCAGTGCAATAATTTATGTTAAATAAATCTCCCCTATCCCCTCTTTTCCCCTCACCCTTCCCTCTCCCCACTGGGGAGAGGGTTAGGGTGAGGGGGATTAAGGGGGATTTTAAAAATTAACATTACACAATCATGTAACAGGACTTATTGCGTTTGTATTAGTAAAGGAGTATTTTTTTTATGTCTAAATTAGATTACAAGTCTGCTGGCGTTGATATTGATGCAGGGGACAGATTGGTTGAGATGATAAAACCGCTCGTTCGCAGCACCTTCAGAAAAGAGGTTGCTGGGGACATAGGCGGTTTTGGCGGACTATTTCGTTTTGACCCAAAAAAGTATAAAGACCCCATACTCGTTTCAGGAACAGACGGTGTCGGGACGAAATTGAAGATTGCCTTTATGATGGATAAGCATGATACAGTTGGAATTGATTTAGTTGCGATGTCTGTTAATGATATTGTTGTTCAGGGCGCAGAGCCGCTTTTCTTTCTTGATTATTTTGCAACAGGCAAGCTGCAAGTAGAAAAGGCAAGGGATGTAATAAAAGGGATTGCAGATGGGTGCAGGCAGGCAGGCTGTGCCTTGATTGGCGGCGAGACAGCAGAGATGCCGTCATTTTATCCTGAAGGGGAATATGATATTGCAGGTTTTGCTGTTGGCGTGGTTGACAGAGAAAGGCTGATAGACGGTTCAAGGATTATTCATGGAGACAAGATTATTGGTCTTGCATCAACAGGTTTGCACAGCAATGGCTATTCATTAGCAAGAAAAGTATTCTTTGAACATCTGAAATTAAAAGTAGATTCATTTATTGATGAATTCGGCTGCACAGTCGGCGAGGAGCTCTTAAAGCCGACTCGCATATATGTAAAAACAATCCTTGAGCTTATGAAGGTATTTGATTTAAAAGGCATAGCACATATTACTGGCGGAGGGATTACAGAAAACCTTCCTCGTGTATTGTCAGAAGGATGTCAGGCAAATATAAAGAGAGGAAGCTGGAATGTCCTGCCAGTATTTAAATATCTCCAGAAGAATGGCAATATAGATGATGATGAAATGTATCGTGATTTTAATATGGGGATAGGGATGATACTTGTTGTGCCAGATAAAGAATTTGATAAAGTAATGGCTAATGCAGAAAGACTTGGCGAAAAGGTTTATTTAATCGGCGAGATAGCAGAGGGAGAAAACAGGGTTATATATGTCTAAAAAAATAAGATTAGGTGTTTTGATCTCTGGCAGGGGCTCTAATCTCCAGTCAGTAATTGAAGCATCTAAAAATGGGATAATTGATGCGGATATTGCAATTGTAATCAGCGACAAGAAAGATGCATACGGCCTTGTCAGGGCAAAAGAGAATGATATCCCCACACTTTTTCTTAGTCCAAAGGATTATAAAAATAGAGAAGACTTTGATAAGAAGGTTGTAGAAGAGTTAAATAATTATAAAGTGGATTTGGTTCTGCTTGCAGGATTTATGAGGATTGTAACATCTGCTTTAATAGAGCCGTTCAGAAACAGGATAATGAATATCCATCCTGCGTTGCTTCCATCATTTCCGGGTTTGGATGCACAAAAGCAGGCGCTTGAATATGGAGTGAAATTTTCAGGCTGCACAGTCCATTTTGTTGAAGAAGGGATGGATGAAGGGCCAATCATAATTCAGGCAGTTGTCCCTGTGATGGATAATGATACTGTTGACAGCCTTTCAGAACGGATATTAAAATATGAACACAAGATATATCCAATTGCTGTTCAGCTCTTTGCAGAGGGAAGGCTAAAGGTTGAAGAAAGAAGGGTAAAGGTTCTGGGGAAGGCTGCCCATCACCTTGGGGAGAAGGTTTTGATTAATCCATATTTAAACAGGAGGTGATTAACAATGCAGGACTTAAGCTCAGAGGAATTATTTAAAGCAGGGGTGAAATTACTAAAGCAAGGGAAAAATAAGGATGCCCTTGCCTCCATTAAGGCAGCAATTAAAAAAGGCGGCTATGAAGGCGCAGAGGAGATGCCGCCCAATTATCTCTCATATCTCGGACTTGCTATTGCCCTTGCAGAGAAGAGATACCGGGACGGCGCAGAGCTTTGCGAAAAGGCTGTAAAAAAGGAATTTTACAATCCTACCAATTACCTGAATCTCGGCAAAATATATTCTGTAGGTGGATACAGACTTAAGGCGCTTAATGCCTTCAATGATGGTTTGAGGATAGACAGAACTCATAAAGAGCTTATAGAAGAACTGAAAAAAATAGGCGTCAGACGCAGGCCGATAATCCCATTTCTTCAAAGAAAAAATGTTTTAAATAAATTTCTTGGTTTTCTGTTTCATAAAGAGAAGATGGCAAAAAGTTAAATCTAAAACAGTCTTATGTATAAATTAATAGAAAAGAAAAAGGGTGAAAAGGATAAGACCTTTCCATTAAAAGGCATTGTCCACGAGATTGGAAGGGCATCTTCCTGCGACATAAGCCTTTCTGATAATAATAAGGCATCAAGGATACACGCGCGTCTTGAAAAGGACAGCGACGGCTGGTGGATTGTTGACCTTAACAGCACAAACGGGACATTTGTAAACAAAGAGAAGATTAAATCAAGAAGGCTTGAGATTGGCGATGAAATAAGCATCGGAGATTCAGCGCTTATCTTCCTGAGGGAAGACGAAAAAGGCTCTTCCATTGATGACGCATCTACAGAGTTTGAGCAGCCGAGATTAAATATTAAGGTTTTAGAGGAGAAGGAAGGCAAAAGACGGACTGTCGGGCTCTTTGTCTTTATATCAATCTTTTTAATGGTGTCTATTGCAGTATGGATATTCTATTCTTTTTATATAAATACTATGAATAAAATACACAGGACTGCTGTTGTAATAAACAATGAGATGCAGAAGATGGAGCTGATATACGGCGACATTGAAACCTCAAAAAGAGCTGTTTTCAATCTTGATTTAATGAAGGATAATATGCCTGCAATAATAGATTTTTTAACAAAGGTGCAGGATAATCCCCGCATCTCTGACGCTATTAAGAAGGATGCACCTGACCTGACGATAGCGTCAGTTAAAAAGGGTTTAGATGAAATAATTGAACTCAGTGAGCAGATAAATTCCTATAAAAAGACCCTCCAGCAGGTAACAGATGCAACTGAATCATTTAAAAGGACACAGAACAGAAAGGCATACAGCGCCCTTATTAAGGAGTATAATACTGCTATAAATGAGATGGACAGGTTTGATGACATTTTGGTGAGGTTCAGTAATGATATAGTGCGGTTGAATGGATTACTTGTTTCCTTAGATAAAGTCTCTTCTAAGATAGTTCCGTCTTTAAGCAGGAATATTGCAGTTATCCTTGATGCATCAAACAAGGTAAATAACGACCTTTCAAGACTGAAAAATAATATGGAGCTTGAAAGGGCATATTTGTTAAGTGTAAAAGGTTAGACATGCTGATGCCATAACCTCTTGAATTTTACACGAACTGGATTCCCGCTAAAAGCATGCGGGAATGACATCTATTGGTATTAAATTACTCTCTGTACACCCCTTCAGGCTTTTCTGAAAAGTACTGTCTCATGTCCATCTTTTTGTACCAGCCGTTGCCAACATAATTAATGAATTGCAGATAATCTTTTACAGCAAACACACCTGTAAGTTTATATATCTGTTTCGCATCAGGCTGCAAGAACCAGACAAGGGGATATGCAGCAACGCCGTAGTCCTTTGATAATTGTCTTTCTGTTACAATTTTTCCTGCCGCATCCCTTTGCTTCTTTCCGCCTTCGCCATCAATCTGAATTAATATAAAATTTTCTTTTAATGTCTTTTTTATTGTCTCGTCTGTCAGGATTTCCTCATTCAATATCTTGCACTGCGGGCATCCAATGCGGTAGAAATAGATGAAGACAGGCTTGTTTTCTTTTTGAGCCTTTTGCAGTCCTTCATAATATTCCATCCATGGGAGGTCTGTTGGGCCTTCTGCTTTGGAAACGGAGATTGTGCCAAATAGGAGATATAAAAATAATATTATTGAAAATATTCTTTTAAACATCTTTATAAAATAATAAACTACTTTTTTCTTCTTGTCAATTTTAATAGATTAGTAGTAAAATATTGACGGCATTTTTTCTTACTGAAAGAATTAGGGCTGACCATGCCCTCTATACAGCAAAAAAGGAAGGGAGGAACAGGGTCTTTCTCTATAGTGAGACTCTGATTGCCATGTTAGAACACAACCCCATGGAAATTGCGGCGCTTTTAAATAAAGACCTTAGCAATATACAGTCCATATTGTCTGCTATAGAAATAAAGGCGCCGTTCTTTCGCGACCATACAGAAAAGGTAGAGCGCTATGCCTCGCTTTTAGCGCAGGCATTAAATCTTGATGACACACAAAAGGAAACCCTCAGGCTCTCTTGCCTCTTGCACGATATAGGTGTTGTGACAATCAAAAGCGCTATTCTGGAGAAACCCGATGCCTTTACAGAGGAGGAATGGAAGATAATGAGGGAGCATCCATCTGCAAGCGCAAAGATTATTGAAGCCGTCATAGCGTTGAAGTACCTTGCCCCCGTTATTCGCTCTCATCATGAATGGTATGATGGCACAGGTTATCCTGACAAACTCAAAGGGGATGAGATACCGTATTTGTCGCGGATTATTGCTGTTGCTGACGGCTATGCTGCTATGACATCTGAAATGCCGTGGTACAAGACTGTTTCAAAGGAGAAGGCAAAAGGGGCAATTAAGGCAGGGGCAAGAAGACAGTTTGTCCCGGAGATTGCTGATGCCTTCTGCAGGATTATTGAAATTCCATTGGTTTTTATTTTAAAT
>JACRON010000099.1 GCA_016214425.1 Nitrospirota bacterium | reverse complement strand
CAACCTCTTTCATTGTATATTCACTCTTACCCTCGTGGATAACAGTGTCAGGATAGTGGTTCATTAAGATGTCTTTCACGCGGTCAAAGTCCTTTTCTAATATATATCTCCTGATAGGAAGGACAGCGTCATCAGCAGGTGAATACCAGTTTATTATAAGCTCCTTTACAGGCTCCAGCCGCTCCTTTTGATAATTCTTCTGCCAGTCCTCATACACATCATTGTCAAACCAGAGGGATGCCTCTGCCTTCTTTATCTTAAAGCCGTGCTTGTGCTCCATCAGAAAACTCCAGAGCTTGAACTCCTCTAATGGGACATAGCGGACATTACCGTCATCCTCCCCCAAATTATCACCTTTTCTGGCAAGGGTGCATCTTACAAGTTTTGTCTTGCGCATAGAAATCACCTACCTTTTGTAACAGTTTAGCCATTTTAAAGAGACGGCTAAACTTCATTGCAAAATGAAAATTTCAAAATGAAATCGCAAATTTTTAATAATATTTCCTATTACTTTTTATTTTGCATTTTGCAATTTTCAATGATGCTTAATCAAATCCCGCTACTTCTCTGCCTTAATATCAATGGTCAAGGTATAGCTTGACTCCCCTCCCTTGCCGTCTGCAGCACCAACAGTAAAAGAGGCCTTTCCTTTAAACTCTGCCGGCACCTTCCATTGCACAAGGCCTGTCTTTGGGTCAATTGTCATCCCAGCAGGCGCTGATTTAAGGGAATATGTAAGTGGGTCTCCATCTGCATCATATGCCTTTACCTGATAGGTAAAGGCATCACCGCTGAAATTAAAGCCTCTGTCATCAGCAATCCTTGGAGGCACATTGCTGATCTCCCTGTTTAAAACAACAGGCTTGCCATGTGCCTCGCCGTCAAAGGGGGTTATCTTAACAGAAATCTTGTCTCCCTTCTTAACCTCACCCCCCATCTCTCTGCCGCTGCCTGCTAACTCTTTGTTTTTAGTCCATTCATATAAAATTGTCACCTTATCCCCATCAACATCCTTTGCAGAAGCCTCAACGCTTATCTTTGCCTTTGGTTTTGCAGAATTGGGGAGAAATTCAACCTGAGCAATTTCGGGAGGGGCATTCTTTATCTCTATGATATTTGAAAATAGCTCATTGCCTCCTATTATTGCCCTTGCCTGCACTTTATCCCCCTTGCTTGTTTCTGATGCCTTGAATTGTTCAGGCTCAGATGCTGCTGCAGGAGACCCATTTACAAGCCATTCTATTTTTGCATCACCAACCTTAAAATTCTCAGTAATCAAACGCAGTGTTGATGCCTTTGTTGCATCAGGAGGAACAATCTTTAGCGAATATGCGCCAGTTGAAGCGGTCTGTGTAACAGATTCAGCCTTCCTGCCCGTAACCTTATCAGGGGCTTCTGAGGAACAGGATATAATCAAAAGCAATGCTATATGCCATAAGTATCTTTGCATCTTCAAAATTGATAGAGTATAGACAGCTTTAATTTTTCAGTGGGGTTAGTAATGCTCTGGGCGTGCAGCTCAATGGTATAGAGATACGGTATTGTAGGCGTCCCACCGCTCTGCCCAGGGTCATTTAGCACCACACCTGTTATTATTAATCTATTGCTACTGCTACTGCCCCCCCCGCCGCCGCTGCCTAAAGTAGTATTCCCAAGGGTAGTATCAACAATCTTCCCATAAGTGCGGTATCCTGCAACATCATAACTAAAATCATAGGTTGTATTATTGGTAGGGTCAATAGTTAAAGAAGTATCGCAAGTTGCTGACCAGCAGGCTGTCGGCAGTTTAATCTTAGCCTCCAAACCAGTATAATTGCCAATATCAGCGCAAGTGCTGAGATCTGGCAGCGTAACGGCTGCAGTTGCACATGCAGCAGGCGTTGTGGAATTATAATTTAAGGCAGTATCCAGGGCGGCATTAATGATGCCGTTCCTTGATGCAATAATCTGGGTTACAATCCCCTCCTCGCCTGTTGCTGCGAGGGTTATCTGGTGTCTTCTCTCTATGCCTGATATCTGGGTTCCTGTGATTACCATATATATCAGCCCTGCTGTCATACCAAGGACAATTACAGCAATCAGCAGCACCATCACAAGGGCAAAGCCCTTATCATTGCGGATTATGTATTTTAATTTCTGACTTCTCATTTTTACTTCACCTCAATTATTTCAGATTGATCGTTCTTACCGGCAGCTCATAGACCTTCCATCTATAATTTTGCCAGTTAGCAATGCCACGGGCAGCAAAGTCAAAGTTCTGGCCCAATGCGGCATCGCCAACTGTAACTATTGCATCAGGAAAGGTATACCTCTGATCCCTCTGGCCATCCTGCGCTAAAATAAAGACCCTTACCTCTTTTAATCTATTTCTCAGCTCGGCTGCATCACCCAATACGGCCTGTACAGCAGCTGCAGTAACAACAATAGTCTCATTTGCGGTTATTGCAGTGCCATCGGCATTTGAACTTGTCCCGGCCGTTTCATCATTATCCATGTTAAGGCGGTATATCACCTGCATATCTGCCACACAGTCAATGAGGGGATATTCTGTAAGCATTCCATCAGCATGATTAACCGTTGCCTTATAAAGGATGCCTGTGCCGCCAGCGCATTGGGTTGGCATTGTGCCAGGCGTTCTAACATAGAGGTCTGCCCTGTTAAAGGGCATTCTTATGGTAGCAGCACCGGGAGGGGCAATGCCATATATTATATATGTAGTATATAGATCAGCAGGCGCAGCGGCTGAAGAGTATGTTGTGGGAGTAGCAGTGGGATAAACAGTATTCATTAAGGTGCGGCTGTCTGAATCTGTACTCCCCGGAGAAATTACAATAACACGGTCATTATTATCAAAATCATCGCCTGATAATCCCCTTAGACGGGCATCTGTTGACAGGACATCCCCAAAACCAACCCGTGTCCACCTTTGGGAGGCATCATTTATCGCCGTATTTATCGCCTTTACAGAAAGGACATCCGAACCATTTAAACCTACGGCATTCAGACTGACAAATGCCCTCGGCACAGCAGTAATGCCGGTTACAACACCTGATGTGTTATTAAGCAGGCTGTCATCCCATGGTGTAGCTACATCATTATCAGCCTCGCTGTAGCTTGCGCCATTTAGCGCCCATGGCAGGCCGTTTCCTGCATGTCTAATATCAAGCCTTAGTTCTTCAAAGCCCATCATCCCTTCTATATAGGTCTCTGTTATCTTGCTCTGCTGTTTGAACTGGCCTGCAGTGGTTATAAACAGCCTTGCAATTGCAGCAATGGCAATGATAAAGATAACCATTGCTATTAGCAGTTCTATCAATGTAAATCCTGCATTTTTTTTCATCATAGCCTACTCCTGAACAATCACTCTTTCAATCTCATGAGTGTAGCTTTCAGCCTTCCATGCCCATGATATCCTTATATTTACCCGTTTATTAGTAGCAGAGGGAGGATTTATATCCTCAACCCTCCTGTTTGCTGTAAAGACTACATCAAAGTTCCGAAATGACCTTGTAACTGTTGACTGAACTCCGACAGTATCCGGGTCAACATCATCCGCCACATATACTGTGGCTGTATCATTTAATATTGCATCGCTAAAAGAGGTATTTTTAAGCGCATTCATCCTCTCATTAGCTATCTTAACACCCTCGTCCCTCAGGGTATTCTTTACATTAAGGTTGACGCCTATGGCAATGGCCTGCATCATGCCTAAAAAGACAATAAGGAGCACTACAAGCGCAACCATTACCTCAATTAATGTCAGGCCTTTTTTATCTTTGAGCACAATCTGCTCCATTCCATCTCCCAATATTTATCCTTGTCTGTGATATTACTACGCAGTCATACTCTGGCTCAAGCGTGCCGATGTTAAACCTTATTGTGGTTCCCAAAGGTGTTAGCGCGGGTTGAACGATCCCACGGGTATCCATTACTATTGTGTCAGCCCATGCTGATACCCCATAATTGGGCAAAAAACTCTTTGGATTAGTAAAACCCGGGGCTGTATTATCTCCAGCATTTGGGGCAGTGCCTCCGCTTTCATTTGTATCCTCAAAAACCTGATAATTGGTTGCAGTAACCACCACAAAATGCCTCATATTCCTCTCCCTCGCCCTCGCCCTTGCGCTCAACAGATCCGTATGAAAGGCCCTTACCTGATTCTCTATATTATACTTCCCCACCAGACCCGGTATGGTGATGCTTGCTGCCACAACCAAGATTATTATTATGGCAATAACAATTAACAGCTCTATTAATGTTATACCGCGTTCATCCATATTTTTAATTAACCCCTCACCCTAACCCTCTCCCCAGAGGGGAGAGGGGATTGTTTGTGCCTCTCCACAATGGGAGAGGGGATTTTACCACCTCCCTTGATGGGAGCTGCCAATTTCCCCCTCCCTTGACCGGGGGATTAAGGGGAGGGTGAATTATCTTACCGCTCCCTTATATGCAGGATTCTCCCCACTGCCTGCGGCTGCGAAATAATTGTCGGCGGCTCTGTTGAGGGAACCCCTTCTATTGCTACTGTTGACTTTCTGTTTGCAAAGGCAGTGCTTTTATCCACCTCTTCAATGCTCCCTGTTGAGACCTGAAGCAGTATCTTTCCTATTAAATTCTGCGGGGCGCCGCCTGCATTATATAGCATCGCCCATGAAAAGGTCTTGCCGCCGAGGGCGCAGGTATCATTATACGGCTTATAGCTCGTAAAGTATACAGTGCCTTCATTAGGCGAAACAACAGGATCAGTGAGTATCCTTTCACTTCCATAGGCCCTTGTAGAAGTCTGGGTGCAGTTGCCGCTTCCATCGTATGCCTCGCAATATGAATAGTTTCCAGCAGAATCAAGGTTTATATACCAACCCACAGGAGGCTCTGTGGTATTTAAAGGAAGAAGGGTAACATCATACAGGCTGGCGACAGCAACAGTAGTAGCGCAGCCTGGATTAAACATGCCTCCGCTGGCGCATGGCTCTTTAATGCCAAAGAGCCTCCTTTGGTTGGCTGGGTCATCTATTTCATTTCCTATTGCATAGTAGTTCCTCCCAGCGCCAAAATAGACCCATATATTTTCCGGCTTAGATTTGCTTATGTCCTTCTGCAGCCTCGGCGCAGCGGCTGTAACAGGGCCAATATTGGTCATTAACGGCCTCCAGACCCATGTTGCAGGGTTTGTGGATTCGTTGGTTACTATCTTGCCAATGCCGCCCTGCGTCCATTTGTATGGATTTGTTGTGTTGCCTGCCCCATCGCTGGTGTTTCTGTTTGTATATCCTACATATATGGCATCATCCTGATAGTCCACATCAGGGTCAATTGTGGAATTAACCATATTGCCTGCAAAGGCATACGGGATTCCAGTATCCAATATAGTAACATTGCTGTTATTTACGCCCGGGCCAGTTCTAAGGTCAAAGATAAAGAACTTCAGATTCTGGTCTGACCTCCCCATGAACTGCGTATCCTGTGTGCTTATCGGGCCTGTTGGGCCTGAGCCAAAGACAACAAACCAGCTCCCATTTACTGTCTTATCCCCGCCGACCCTTACAACTGCAGGGCCTGAAGTTGCAAAGCCAAGCTCAGGGTGGGAGAATTCCCAGAGGAACTCCGGATTCTCAGGGCTTTGTGTAATATCTCCTACTTTAAGAGCAAAGTAGGAAGAGTAGCCAATGCTTTCACCAGACACATCAACAGGCGTATTTACGCAGTCCTTGCCGATGCTGGAGCCGCTCGGATTGCCGTTGCATGCAGTAGTTGTGCCCCTTGAGGCGCCGCCTGCCCTCATGCCGCCGATAAGTATTGTCCACCAGCTATTTATAGTGTTAGCGCCAGTGGGCGAGCCATTAACGCTCGCATCAACGAGATAGGGTGTGAGGTCAACAGTATATATATGGCAGTAGTCAGGGTCTGCAATATATTTAAGATATGGCAGGGCATTTTTTGGGATAAAGCCCCACATCTCTTTGCCTAAGTCGCTGCCTGTCAGCCTTGCCTTTTGATAGATAGGGTCATAACCAGCCCAGCTCCCCTCAAGCGTCCCTAACTTAAAGGCATGGAGCATGCCGTCATTTGCGCCTGCAAAGACTATATTTCTGTTCATATAGGCCACTGTATTATAATACTCCTTATATACTGAATCGTCATATTTTGGATAACCTTTATCATAGGTGTTGATCGGCCGCCATGAGGCGATCTTTGGGGTTGAGTTCAAAATGTCTCCGAGCTTCCAAATTTTTCTTTCTATTTGCCCTGTAGCATCATTATACATCCTTACATACCTTGACCTATAATCATCCACGCCGTCGCCATTCAAATCCACGCCAAGATAGTCATTGGTGCCGTTCTCATCAATATCAACTGTAACAAGGCCGTCCTCTCCATGGATATATCTTATTATATATTCTGTTTCCAGTGTATTGCCGCCGCCATTTACATCAGGCACATCCATGTACGGGGCTAAGATAGTTGTATTTCCTCCTGTTGTAAAGTTTCCCGGAAGGAAACTTGTCTGGTTAATTGTAGTATATATAGTCCTCGGGGCAGCGCTGAGAGGAACAGTATTGCCATTAACAGAAGCGCTCGTGTTTGCATTTCTCTTCCAAAGCTCAAATCCTGCCTCCCAGAGGCTGTTCAGCTCTTCAAAGGCAACGCTTAAGAGCTGGGTGTCGGCGCCGCCATTGCCGTCTGTATCGCTAAATCGCCTTGCCATTGTCTTCTGCAATGTAGGAGCAGGATCAAAATAGAATTGAATAATATAATCGTTTCGTAAATCAAGCATCTTATCCCGATCCGTGTCTTCCCTTATATTCATATATGTAAAACGGGGATGCGTGTAATACCACAGGTTCTGGAGGGCGCCTGTCCAGTTAATTATATCATTGCCAAACCGACGTCTCGGGTAAAAGACCCCCTGAATAAGGCTTGAGCCCTGACCCTCACGAGAGGAGAGAACAGATACTGCTGTGCCGGAAGACACCCTGCTTATCATATTTGAAAAGGCAGACTTAATAGCTGCCTCAAGGCTATAACCTTCATCAGCCTCATAATATGTGTCAGGCTCGTTGTCGCTATTATTGTCCCATTCTGACTGAAGGTCAGGCTGATTGTTGGCATTGCTATCTTCAAACCCCCCGTTTATAGCAGCATATCTGAGCAGTGTAGAACCTCTGCCAAACGCGCTCACAACATAA
Source organism: Nitrospirota bacterium (assembly GCA_016214425.1). GTDB lineage: Bacteria > Nitrospirota > CAKKRA01 > 9FT-COMBO-42-15 > 9FT-COMBO-42-15 > 9FT-COMBO-42-15. Next base: position 4,198 of record JACRON010000099.1, on the reverse strand, counting down.
AGGGTCAGGTTCTGGGTGCCTGAGATATTATTACTTCCCAGTGTGGGAGAATTCCTGAGGTCTGTTGTATGCGCATATAAGGCCACATCCTCTATGCCAGCCACATTGCCTGTGCAGGCAGGTATGGTTTGTGCAGGAAATGGACCAGCAGCAGGACAATTGGTTCCTGTACAATTAAAGATGGATTTCCCTGTAGCATATTCTTCAATTGAGGGATCCGGCAGGTTGCCGTCATTGCATGGCTCGCCGTCTGTAATAAGAAGGACATAGCTCTTTGAACAAACAGGATATGTGGGCTGGCCTCCTGTCCCATAGTTAAAGGGGTCGTTATTATTGTTTATTGTAAAATCACCAGCAGCATATCTCGGTCCCGGGCCGCCTGCAATGCTCGCCTGCTGGGCAAAGTATCCTGTTACTGTCCATAATGTCTCGCCGAGAGGCGTCCATGTGCTTGGGTTTGTATTATTTATATCATTCACTACGCAGGGCAGGCTGTTGCCTCCGGCGCAATTGGAGCCCCTTATATCCCTTACAACACGGCCGCCCTCGCTGGTATTATAAAATGTAAGGCCTAACCTTACCCTTGTGCCTACATCCTGAATAACGCCCTGAACAGGGGTTGGCACCCTGACAGCCACATTATAGGGACCGCCTCCACTAGCAGAGGGGCAGCTTGCTGAATTTCCCACGTCAAAGGTTGAGGTTGCAGCACCTCCTGTTGAGAAGGTAATGCACCGAGTCCCTGAAAAGGTAGTCGGAGCATAATTTTCTATATTAGCTATCTGTTTATAAATCCCTCTGCTTGAGCCATCAGCCCGCTCGGCCCTGAGCCTGTCAAAGCCAGAGCCTTCACCGCCTACATATCTCCCGCCTGTCAGAACCTTCCTTGCAACATCCACCCTTCGCATTGCAAGCCAGTTCAGGAAATTGCCATCCCACTCGTTTGCTGCCTTTGCCGTCCCGCCTGACAAACCACTTGTATTTTTTGGAGTAGTCGGGACAAATCTATTGCTTGTGTATTCGTACCAGTAATCAGGATTAAAATAACCATAGAATTTAAACGCTGGATATGCGCCTGGGGTTAGATAGCCTGTGCATGGAGTTCCAGAAGCTGTACACATATTATCATCTGCGGTGGTAGTTGTATTATATCCATCAAAATATGCAAAGTTGAACATACTCCCTGAATTGTCAAGGATGACCATAACATTTGGGGGTACATTCTGGATAACATAGGGCGGGGCAGTGCAGTAGTCTTCCATAACCGCGGCTGATTTTGCTGGATATAAGAGGGTAAAAAATAATGCGATGCTAAGAAATAGAAAATTTAATCTTTTCATATCAGACCTCACTTAGGTATATTTTCATCATCAATTATATTGGATATATTTTCATAGACTACAACTGATGTTATATTATTGTTTTTTAAAAATATCTCCACTCTTTTGCCCTCAGCAAGGTGGCTCGTTGATAGCTTATTGCCAGAAGAATCTAAAAGCAGAACCCCTGAGATGTTATAAGAACTTCCCCCAACACTGATAGAATTGCCTTTAACACTTTCTATTGTGCCGGATACAACGCTCTCCTCTTCTGCAAAACTGACTGCTGATAGCGCAAAGGAAGAGATAAGAATCAAAATTAATATAAGGTATCTAATCTTCATCGTTCCACCTCAATTATGGTTTAATTTAATATTACCACCTAACTCAATATATAGCAACTTTCGTGCCAGAATATGATGAACAAAAATCCCTTTAAAAACAATAATATTTTTAATTTAACTAATAAAAAACTATGTAATTGATTACATAGTTGTGTAATTGATTACATAGTCTTACACCCCCTGATATGCCCCTTCTGTTTCATATCTCTGCATCAGGTTCAGGATTGACAGGTCAATTCCTTTAAGTTCAAAAAACTCCCGTTCTAACTCCTCTATATAATATCTGTCAAGATTGCTCTCTTTTAAAAATTTCTCCCTTAGCTCTATATCTTTATTATTGATAATCATCGGGAGGATTTCATAGAGGTAGACCATCTCCTCCTTTAAGTCCTGTAAAACTTTATTGAAAAGTTCAGGCGGTATCTCTTTATTGATAATCCTGTCCTCCATAAGCTCCTTTGACAGCTCTTTTCTTGTATCCTCAAAATTATCATTTTTGCGAAGCTCTAAGTAAAGGTTCTTCATCCTCTTTCTGAAATAGTAGTGGACTGTCCTGTATAGTATTGCCTCCTTGTTTGCCTCTGTAAGCTGGGCTACAACTGTATTTAATGGAATAAGCCTCTCTTCCACATCTTTTATACCCTTAAACATTACATAGATTTTCTTTTTTCCAAAGGATGTCAGGTACCTGTCTTTAATTATTGCATCAATAAATAGCTCCTTAAATATCTTTGGGTCTATATCATCAAATATCTTTTTGTTTTGCAATATGCTCCGCAGCCTTTCTTCTGTTATAGCCACATCTTCCATGAAGACGATTTGGTTGATATAAGAGAATGCAGCATCAAAACGGTCAAAAAAGGTTACTATATTGCTCAGCGCCTCAAGCGGCTTTGTATTATTTGCGTCCCTGAAGACCTCATCGCACTTCTGGCCTGTTTCAAGTAGAATACCTTCAAAACGCAAATCCCTCTTTTCCATTGCTGTCTGCTTTGATTTTAAGAGCGTAACAAGGTCTTCCTTTGCTAAACTGTTTTCTGTTAGGTGTTCGCTTATAAATATCCCTTCAAGTATCTCCCTTGTATCTTTGATGTATTCAGGCTCATCAGTCCTTCCGAGCTTCTTGCCTTTTAATAAAAGCTCGTCTAACGCAGAGAAAAGCTCAAGGGGGATATTATTTCTTATGCTCAATGAGCGCAGCCTGTTGAGCCTTGCCACCTTTCCCTGATCCATGCCCTTTTCCCTTGTAATTGAGACAAGTATATCCTTATATTCATCAATTATGCGCCTGTTGTCCGGGTGCTTGTAAAGCACATCAATCTTTATCCTCTCAAGCTGGTACTGGTCAATGTTATAAGTCTTTGTCATGTCCTGTAATATTTTGTACTCGTGTTCCTTTATCATCTTTTCATCAGAATAGAATTCTTTATAGATAGTATAATATTCTGTATTGTGCCTATGTATAAGCTTAAAGAGGTATAGAATTGCATCAGAGTCTTTTAGCGTTGTGAATATTTCTTCTAATAAGGCAGGTTCATTTTGCAAGTGTATATTTTTTGTTCTTTTTAGAAATCTTCCGAGTCGCTTTAAGAGGTGCTCCTGCTGTGTCTTGAGTTCACCCTTGAATTTTGACTGGATGAAAAAATAGTAATTGCAAAGGGCGTTTCCTTTTACAAATACCTCGTCAAAGGTCTCAAATCCATAGGTCTGATTCGTAAATATCAGGTTTTCTCCTGTAGAGTCAAATAATGTGCCGTACATAATCAGCCTGTTGATTACATCCTTCTTGCCGGCAATGGTTGCATAGTAGTCTATAACATTATTAATCTGTCCATGAAGCCTTATGTCCTGAATCATCTAATTCCTTACTCCCTCCATGCCCCTGCCGTCAACAATGGCGCTGCACTTCGGGCATCTGCTGTCCTTTATATTGTATTTTAAAATCTCATAGCCGTGTCTGTCTATCAGCATTGTCTTACAATTATAGCATAATGTATCCTCGCCTTCATCGCCTGGGATATTTCCTGTGTACACATATCTTAGCCCGGCATCAAATCCGATTTTTCTTGCCTTTTTCAATGTTGCAGCAGGCGTCCTTGGCTTATCAGTAAGTTTATATGTGGGATAAAAGGCGCTGACATGCCAGGGTATCTCTGGACCGACGCTGTATACAAATTTGGCAATCTGCTTTAACTCATCATCTGAATCATTTAAAGTGGGGATTATAAGTGTTGTTACCTCAACCCAGATGTTCAATTCGTGCATAAGCTTTATTGTATCAAGCACATGGCTTGCTTTAGCGCCGCATATCTTTTGATGTGTCTTTTCATTAAAAAATTTCAAATCCACATTAGCGCCATCAAGATATGGTTTAATAAGCGTCAGAGCCTCTTTTGTCATATATCCGTTTGTTACAAAGACATTCTTAATGCCCTTCCTGCTTGCAAGCGCTGCTGTGTCATAGGCATATTCAAAAAATATAGTCGGTTCTGTATAGGTATAGGCAATGCTTTTGCATCTTGCCTTTTCTGCTGC
>JACRON010000098.1 GCA_016214425.1 Nitrospirota bacterium | reverse complement strand
TGTCCTCAAGCTCCCTGTTTATTGCGCGGCCCTTTGCAGATTTTATTGCAGCAGTCCTTGACATCGTTCTTCCAGCGCCATGACATGTGCTTCCAAAGGTCTCATCCATTGCCTTTTGCGTGCCGACTAATATATACGATGCCCTTCCCATGTCCCCTGGTATGATTACAGGCTGGCCTATTTTTCTGTATACCTCTGGCACCTCAGGGTGGTTTGGCGGAAATGCCCTTGTTGCGCCTTTTCTGTGAACAGCAAGCAGCATCTTCTTTCCATCAACAACATGCTCCTCTATTTTGACAATATTATGCGCAACATCATACAAAAGCCTCATTCCAAGCTCTTTTGGAGAGCGGTTAAAGTATTTGTAAAAGACCTCCCTTGACCAGTGCATGAGGCACTGCCTGTTTGCCCATGCATAATTTGCAGCACATCTCATTGCAGCAAGATAATCCTGTCCCTCCGGAGAATTTATCGGCGCGCATGCAAGCTGCCTGTCTGGCAATGATATATTATATTTTCTTACTGCCTCGCCCATTGTAACAAGATAATCTGTGCAGACCTGATGGCCAAAGCCGCGGGAGCCTGAATGTATCATTACAGTAACCTGTCCCTTTGATAATCCAAATACCCTTGCCGCCTCTTCATCAAATATCTCTTCAACATACTGAACCTCAACAAAGTGATTGCCAGAGCCGACTGTGCCCTGCTGTGCATGTCCTCTTTCATAAGCCTTTCTGCTTATCTTGTCAGGGTCAGCGCCTTCAATTGCGCCATTTGCCTCTGTATGCTCCAAATCCTCTTTCTCACCGTACCCCTTTTTTACAGCCCATTTTGCGCCTTCAACTAATATTGCACGTTCGTCCTCTGTGCCTAATTTTATGCTTCCCTTAGAGCCGACGCCAGTCGGTATGGTATAAAAAAGCTGGTTAACAAGCTCCTTTACCTTATCCCTGAGCTCATCCTTTGTAAGATTTGTTGTCATCAATCTTATGCCGCAGTTTATGTCAAAGCCAACGCCGCCCGGAGAGATGACACCATTCTTTTTTACATCTGTTGCAACAACACCGCCAATTGGCGGGCCATATCCCTGATGTATATCTGGCATTGCAAGTGATGCCTTTACAATGCCCGGAAGAAATGCTGCATTTGCCACCTGGTCTATGGATGCATCCTTTGCTATATGCTCAAGCATATCCTCTGTGGCATATATTATCCCCGGCACAAGCATACCAGTCTTATAGTCCTTTGGCAGCTCCCAGCGATAGTCATCTATCTTTTTTAGTTTTTCTATGGTAGCCATATAATTTTTAAATCCCCCTTTATCCCCCTTTTTCAAAGGGGGATTTTTTTATTCCCCTCTTTTTTTTACACATCAAAAATCACCTGTGCCCTCCACAGGCCATCCATCTTCTTTACTTCTAATTTATGATATGTAGCGCCCTTTATTCCTGTCTTTATTGCGTGCCTTTCTGCATTATATGTCTCGCCCTTTACAACTGCCTTTAAATGTTTTTCGCTTAATTCTGTTATATCATACTCCTTTGCAAGAAACCATCTTGCATCAAAGAGGAGTATCATCTCATTCAGCCATGCAACAAGAAGCTCTTCAAGATTCGGTGAAGTTATATCAACTATTTCTTCTTTTTCAGGTTTTACATTTTCCATTTCTGCAACAAGGTCAAACATTCCTTCTGCAGCATTTTTGAAAAGCGTGATTAAATCTTCACCATAGGCAATAAGCCCAACATCCGCTGTTGTTGGAAGCACCTCGTATTTTTTTTCCACATTGTAATTATAAGCAAATCAGACAGACAGGTCAACTTTAAACCGCTTTATTTTATCATTTCAAATATCGCAGATGTCTTCACCTAACCAATGCCTTTTTATATAAAAAGATAGTCATTTAACTTTTTTTGTGTTAGAATTAATTTTAATAATTACACTATCGGGAGGATTCCATGGGCGTAGCAACAAATTACAAGGAGGAAATAATCAGTTTAGTCAAGGAATTGCCTAAAAATAAATTAGCTGAATTAATTGACTTTGCTTACTTTCTTAAGGCAAAGAAAGAGGGATTTAGCTACACACAGGTGAAGGACAGCGCCGAATATATTAGAAGGCTCAGGATAAAAGAGGGCAAAAGAGTAGAATCGGGTAAAAACTTTATCGAAGAGCTTATTGAATGGCAAAAGTCAAACTATTAGTTGATACTGATATTTTTATTGATGCGCTTAAAGAAATAAAGCCTGCTAAGGAGTTGTTCAGGAGATTGCTCAAATGCTGCATGTAAAATCATATGACTGGCATTGATTGATTGTTGCGTTCCAACTGCATGCTGCCTCTCCGGTGGAGAATTTAAAAATGATCTCATGCCCGCCTTTCTGTACCTTAATAGATTCATCTTGCCCTGGCGTAAGCATGCCGATGTATTCGTTGTCTATATAAACATAGTGGTCGCGGCTGGATGCAGAGTCATTTTTAAAGTAGACATCGCCGTAATTATCAATATCGCACATTGGATCGCACCCTGCAGAAATCAACAGCACAGTGCACAAAAATCCTGCAATTAGAATGCTAAAGATCGTTTTCATATTCCACCCCTCTTTGTTAGCGTCTGACTCAACATCAAATGTCGCATGAAAACTGACTTTCATTACATTCTTTGATTGTTGCAGTCCAACTGCAAGCGATTTCCCCTGTGTCAAGTTTAAAAATAATCTCATGCTCGCCTTCCTGTACCGCTATCTCCTCGCTGCCAGTTTGCTCGCCGGGTGCAAGTTCAGCAGCATAATCATTATCCACATAAGTGTAGTAGGTGCGGTTAGTAGACGAATTATTTACAAACTTAACGTAACCGGTATTATCTGCACTGCATGGAAAACCACACCCCGCAGAAATCATTAGCGCAGCGCACAGCAATATCAGTATGATTATGTGAAAAACCCTTCCCATGTTGCCCCTCCTTATCAACATTAGATTCAAAATAGTTTTTCCCACAAAAGCCTTTTGTAGAAGAGCATATCGCGCCAGATCCGGCTTTTACCTCAAATATATTGTTACAACAAAAAGATGCTTCTGCATCAGGGAGGCATGTTAGGGAATGTCATATAATTATCCCCCTTCCCTTGTTTAAGAAAGCATATACACAAAAACACTACTGCAAACTCTGTGCCGGCAATTTTTATAAAATGTATTAAATGGCTGGCCTTTATTTTGTAAGGGGTTTTAATGAAGGGGGTTTATTTATGAATAAAGTTGTCGTAAAAAAGCAATTGATGATCTGAGACTGTGTGGATTTTAAGCAACAATAGATTCATGGGCAGGGTGCAACTCTCTGCAATTTTTATTTGTTGCAATAATAAGAAAAATAAGTGATAATAAAGAATTATTTGTTGCAAGGGCAGTTTAAAAGGAGATATTTTTTTTGGAGCGGATTCGGCATAATGAAAAGACAATAATTGCAGTAGAGGGTGTGCCTTTTATACTTATTGCTGCGTTTCTGTCCCTAATTGCCTATTTCACTGGCTTCACAATAGTAGCTATAATATTAGGCATTATTACCTTTTTTATTATCTGGTTTTTCAGAAACCCTGAAAGGGAGATACCTAAAGGAAGGGGTTTAATAGTTGCGCCTGCTGACGGCAAGATTATTGAGATAAAAGAGGTTGAGGAGAGAAGGTATCTAAAGGAAAAGTGTTTAAAGGTCAGCATCTTTATGAATATCTTTGATGTGCATGTAAACAGGGCGCCCTATCCTGGAACTATAACAGGCGTCTTTTATAATAAAGGGAAATTTATGGCTGCTGACAAGGAGATGGCATCTCTTGCGAATGAGCATAATGCAGTGCTTTTATCAACCCTTGAAGGCAAAAAAATCCTTTTTATTCAAATAGCTGGACTGATTGCAAGGAGGATAGCCTGCTGGGTTAAAAGGGGCGACGAGGTTGAAAGGGGTCAGAGGTTCGGGTTGATAAGGTTTGGCTCAAGGGTTGACATATACCTGCCTCTTGGGGTAAAATTAAGGGTATTCGTTGGTAATAAGACTATAGCTGGGGTAACCGTTTTGGGGGTGTTAGAATGAAGGAAAGGACAAGAAAAGGGATATATATTATCCCAAATC
>JACRON010000083.1 GCA_016214425.1 Nitrospirota bacterium | reverse complement strand
TTCCTGTATTCAGCTTCAATGACCTTTTAATGGCATATCCAGATACACCACTTATTAAGCAGGAGGGATATAAAAGGTTCTATGCACCCTTAACACCTGTTGAGATAACAGAGGGGGATAGGGTCTTCCTTGATATAAAAAGAGTGGAGATACCCTATGCTTATAAGTTAAAAAACTTTAGCCTTACAACCTTTATAACCGAGTTATCTGAACTTACAAATAAGAGGGAAGATGCACCTGCAATTGCATGCGAATCAATAGAGCACATTGATGATGCTGTAACAGCACTTGAAAAACTTGTGGATAGGCTGGGGACGGAGGAATTTGTAACCTTTACATTTATAAGAGAGCTGAATAAGAACAGTTCATTTTATAATGAAAGGGTTGTTGCAGATATCATAAAAAATATTAATTTTCACTTAGATAAAGAAAATCAAGTTGATATTGAAACAGCCTCAGAAAAATTTAAAGTAACATTAGCAAAAGGGTATCTGAGATCAGAAATTATCCACAGGGTTGTGGATAAATTTGGAGATGAAAATCTAAAGACACTCCTTAAGGTTACTATCCCGATGAATCAGGAAAAAGAAAGAGATGCAGTTGTTAATAACTGCTTAAAAATAAAGGAAAAGATGAAAATGCTGAGGGAAAGGTTGGATTTAGATGTAAAACGCTTTTTTGACAAGATGAAAGGGGATATTGATAGCATATTAAAAATGGAGGGTGCTGATAGACAGGTATTCTATCTTAACAAGAAGATAGAGGGTATTATAAGCTATTCAAATAGCATAACCCCATATCTTAAGGCTAAGAATGCAACAGACAGGCTTTTAGAGTGGCTTGATAACATCATAGAAGGTTTAGAGAAAAGGCATAAATAAATTTTATCTTTGTATTAGAAATATGTATTTGACATTTGAGATTTGAAGTTTTATTTTATCTTTGTATTAGAAATATGTATTTGACATTTGAGATTTGAAGTTTTATTATTGCATGTTTTTGTGAAATTTATAATCGGGTAAAGACACTAAGTTTAATTTTTTGAGAGTTAAAGGAGAAGATACATGAGGATAGTTCTACTCGGCGCACCAGGGGCTGGAAAGGGTACACAGGCTAAGAAGCTTATTGATAAGTATGTTATCCCGCAGATATCAACAGGAGATATCTTAAGAAAGGCTGTTGCAGACGGGACGCCGCTTGGGAAAGAGGCAAAGTCTTATATGGACAAGGGCGAGCTTGTCCCTGATAAGGTTGTCATCGGCCTTATACAGGAAAGGCTGAAACAGAATGACACCAAGAAGGGTTATATACTTGACGGCTTTCCAAGGAACACAGCACAGGCAGAGACATTAGACAAGATGCTTAAGGATTTGGGAATGCCCCTTGATTCTGCCATAAGCATTGATGTGCCAAAGGATGACCTCTTAAAAAGACTCACAGGAAGAAGGACCTGTAAAAAATGCCAGCAGATGTATAATGTTTATTTTTCCACATCAAAGAAGGATGGTGTGTGTGATAAATGCGGCGGCGAGCTCTTTCAGAGGGATGATGATAAAGAGGAGACAATAAAGAAGATCTTATAAGACCTATACTAAAAGTTGAGGAGGGGTAGCAATGGAGTTTATAGGTCATGGCGGAAAAGAGATTGTAGAAAGGATTATGCCAAAGGCTGCTGCAATCAAGAGATTGCAGGAGATGAGGGAGGCTAAGGTAAAGGAGCTGTCTGTTCGGCTTCAGATAGCAACAGAGGTAATTGACATTGCATACGGGTTTTTTACACCCCTTGAAGGGTTTATGACAAAGGCAGATGTTGAGTCTGTCTGCAAGAATATGACCCTCGCAGACGGTAAGACTGTATGGAGCATCCCCATTGTATTTGACATATCTGATGAGGAATTAAAGGAAAAGGGCATAAAGCAATATGACGAGGTTATCCTTACCTATGAAGGCAATCCGCTCGCTGTCTTTGATATAACAGATATATTTACATTTGACAAAAAAGAGATAGCAATGATGGTCTACGGCACAACAGAGGACAAGCATCCTGGTGTAAAGAGGACCTATAATTATAAGGATAAGTTCCTTGGCGGGAAGATTACACTCCTTAATCCACCAAAGATTAATCCGCCTTATACAGAATTCTGGCTTACGCCAAAGCTGATGAGGGAGAGATTTAAGGAAAAGGGCTGGGAGATGGTAATAGCCCATCAGACCCGTAATGTGCCTCACACAGGCCATGAATGGCTTATGAAGGGCGCATGGCTCGGCGCCTACGGTTCGCTCCCAGTTGAGAAGTCACTCGGCGGGGTGCTTGCTAATCCAATAATCGGCGAGAAGAGGACAGGCGATTATATTGATGAGGCAATTATACTTTGCCATGATGCATTAAGAAAGGCAGGATATTTCAGGCAGGATACACACCTGACCTCATGCACGCTCTGGGATATGCGTTATGCAGGTCCGAGAGAAGCGGTCTTCCATGCAGTTTTAAGGACAAACTTAGGCTGCACCCATCACATGTTTGGCCGCGACCATGCAGGCGTTGGAACCTATTACGACCCTTACGATGCGCACAGGATATTCAACAAGATCCCCAAAGATTCAATTAATATAAAACCCATATTCAATCTTGACTGGTGGTACTGCCCTGTCTGCGCAGAGGTTACATACTCAGGACTCTGCAGCCATAAGGACAAAAAGCAGTCCTTTAGCGGTACATTAATAAGGAGCATTATTCAGGATGGTGTGAAGCCTCCAAGG
>JACRON010000082.1 GCA_016214425.1 Nitrospirota bacterium | reverse complement strand
TTTTTTGGGCAGATTCAGGTCAAGCAGAATAATATCTGGCCTGGGCGCGGCTTTATACTTATCCTGTCGCCGAAGAAAGGCTATAGCCTCAACACCGTCGCTTACCACGCTCAAATTATTGAGCATCTTGGCATCCTTAAATGCCTCCTTTGTTAAACGTACATCAGCCGGGTTATCCTCTACCAGCAAGATTTCTACAAGCCTGCTATTGTCTCCTTCATTCATCTGATTTGCCTCCTCTTAAAAACTATGATTACACAGATTTAAAAAAACGATTACACCGATTAAAAATTAGTCTTTATCTGTGTAATCCGCTTTTGTAATCGGTGTAATCAAGGCGTCACTTTTGTGAACGCCTATTGGTATTGTAAAATAAAAAACAGTGCCATTTTGCGGCCCTTGCTCTACCCAGATTCTTCCTCCATGTCGCTCCACGATCCTCTTGCATATAGCAAGGCCGATGCCTGTGCCTGGATACTCTTCCTTGCCATGAAGGCGCTGGAAGATTAAGAAGATACGTTCATGGTATTGCGGGTCAATGCCAATGCCATTGTCACGCACTGAAAATAGCCATTCGTTATCCTTTGCCTCTGCTGACACATGGATGCGTGGCGCTTCTTTGTCTGAAAACTTGACGGCATTGTCAATGAGGTTTTGAAATAGCCGCATTAGCTGTGAGGCATCTCCCATTACTATTGGCAAATGGTCATTCGTAATTAAGGCGCCGCTCTTTTCAATAGCCACATGCAGATTGGCGCGGACATGGCCAAGAATCTCCTCGCAGTCCGTCTCCTCAAAAGGTTTTCCCTTTGTATTTATCCTTGAATAGCTTAACAGGTTATTAATCAGCCTCTGCATGCGATTAGCGCCTTCTACTGCATATGAGATGAACTCACTCGCATCAGTATCCAATTTGTCTTTGTATCGTTTTGACAAGAGTTGTGTAAAGCTGGATACCATCCTCAATGGCTCCTGCAGGTCATGTGATGCCACATAGGCAAATTGTTCCAGCTCTGCATTTGAACGTTTTAATTCATCTGCATATCTTTTTAAATCGCTGTGAGCCTGCCTGAGCGCCTCTTCATCCTCTTTTATGAGCCTTAAAGAGCCCTTGTATTTTGTGACCAATATTACTGCTGACCATATTACAAAGAGGGCAAGGGAGCGATTTATAAGGACTATCCACAATTTTATTCCAGGGGGCGCAGTGGGCGAGAGAAAAAAGCCGAGGATGGTTAATATTGTTCCAACTATTCCGGCGATAACTGTATAGCGGCGTCTTGGCAGATAGAATGAAATCAGTACCACGGCAACATAAGGCACACCGCCTGCAACGCCCAATGGCGTTAAAAGGTCAAATATGAATATCCCAATGGTTAACAGGATGCTATATAAAATGACCTGTTTAGTTCCATCTTCCTTCATAATACAACCTAATAATCGTTTGAATGATAACATAACCATATTTTTTAATCAAACAAGGTTATTCCTTCATGCGCACAGGAGAATTATAGCTGAAGATTAATTTCTTCACAAAATACAGGAAAAGACCTATAATATTTTATAAACTTAATTAATGAAGGTTTCATAATATGTCATTAAAGAGACAGGAGTTTGAAGATATAATCAATGAGGCGATAAAGGAATTGCCGCGCGTTTTAAGGGAGAAGATGGAGAATGTTGAGATTATTATTGAAGAGTGGCCTTCTAAAGAGGTTTTGGATGAAATGGAAATATCCTCCAGATATGGTTTATTAGGTCTTTACAGGGGAATTCCCATGCCAGAGAGGGGGACCAATTATAACTTTGCACTTCCAGATGCCATAACGCTTTATCAGGGCCCAATTGAAAATATGAGCAAAAACAGGAATGAGATAAAAAAAACAATAAAGGAGGTGGTCTATCACGAGATAGGCCATTATTATGGCTTCAGCGAAGAGGAGCTGGAGGGACTTGAGGAGGGTTACTAATACAAATGCAATAAGCAAAAAACATTATTCTATTGTCATTCCTGCATGACTTTAGCAGGAATCCAGTATTTTGAAGATGGATGCCCGATAAAAACCTTCGGGCATGACAAGAAAAGTTGTCTTACTCATGAATTTATTAAGCTTACTTACTTTCTTCTGTTCCTTTTGCCTAACATAGCCTGCGATGGGCTTCCCAAATTAAAGACCACCTCTGCGCCGAACAATAGGATAGATGCAGAGTAGTATATCCATAACAGAAAGACGATTATAGTTGTAAGAGAGCCGTAGAGGCTCTTATAATCTGCTACAGCGCCGACATACCATGTAAAGAGGTGCTTTGCAGTCTCCCATAATATCGCTGTTAAAAAGGCGCCGCTGATCGCATCATTAATTCTCACCTTTTTGTTTGGAAGGAATTTGTACAGCCATATCAACGATAGAAATACAAGTAAAAATGGGATTAGATAATTTATTATTGTATCGTGGAGAAACAAGAAGTTTATAGATATCTCTATATAAGGAATGCCGATAAGGTCAATCTTTGCTGTCTTTAATATCTTTGTTAAAGATGTAATGCCGATTGAAATCAGATAAAGTATGCCTGAGAGAAAGACCATAAACACGGAGATTACAGTTGTATAAATAAATGTCCTTGGCTTTTTTGTTTTAAATGCAATATTGACTGCATATTCTATGGAATAAAATACCTGTATTGCCATCCATAAAAAGAGGGCTGCATTAATTGCATCTGAAAAACCTTTTACGCCAGACAGCCTTCTTATTTCATTTATAATAGACTGGTCAATATGAGGAAAAAAGATTTTTAAAAACGGCACGATGTTTCTGCTCACATCATCGTTTGCGCCAAAGATGGAAAACAAGGCTGATATAATGATAATCAAGAGAGGGAACAGAGACATCAGTGCAAAGAAGGATATGGATGCAGCATGCGTAAAACAGTCGTCCCACCAGAAGTCAATCATGGATTTGACTATGACCCTGACTGTCCTCACCTGCCCCGCCTCTTTTTAATAAATATCTTTATTGGCGTGCCTATAAAGCCAAAGGCATTGCGAATGCCCTTTTCCATATAACGGATATAATCCTCCTTAACTGCCTCTGGATAATTGCAGAAAATGATGAAGCTCGGCGGCCTTATTGATACCTGCGTAATGTAAAAAAACTTTACCTCCCTGCCCCTGTGCATCGGAGGCACATGGCCCTTTTTGATTGTTTCAAATACCCTGTTTAGGTCGCCTGTTGATATTCGCTTTGAGTACTCTGATATTATCTCGTCAATCAAAGGATACATCTTTGCCACGCGCTGCTTTGTTAATGCAGAAATATAGAGTATTGGCGCATAATTCATAAAATGGAGCTTTGCATTTATTGCCCTGCTGTATTGGTCTGCTGTCTTTGTATCCTTTTCAACAAGGTCCCATTTGTTTACTGCTACAATGCAGCCCTTGCCCCCGTCTTTGATATAACTTGCAATCTTTAAGTCCTGGTCTGTCATGCCTTCAAAGCCGTCAATCATTAAAATTGCGATATCGCACTTGTCAATGCTTCTGAGCGCGCGAAGCACGCTGTATCTTTCAACAGCCTCAGCAATCTTCGGTCTTTTTCTCATGCCAGCAGTGTCAATAATTATATAATCTTTTTTATTATACCTGACAAGCGTGTCTATTGAATCCCTTGTTGTCCCCGGCATCTCGCTGATAATCATCCTCTCCTTGCCAATGAGTGTATTTACAACAGTTGACTTGCCGACATTTGGTCTTCCAACAATTGCAATTTGCGGTATCCCTGTTACCTCTTTTTCCTCTATCTTTACTGCAGGCATATACTTGCAGACTGCATCAAGCAGGTCATCAATGCCAAGGCCGTGCGCTGCTGAGACCGGGATTATATTTTCAACGCCTAATGAATAAAATTCCGGCAGTATGGCCTCTCTCTTCTTGCTGTCAATCTTGTTTACTGCATAGATAACAGGTTTTTCAATCTTTCTAAGATAGGCTGTAATCTCGGTGTCTATTGGGGTAAGGCCGTCTTTCCCATCCATTAAAAAGATTATTACGTCAGCCTCTTCAATGGCAAGCTTTGTCTGTTCTTTTACAAGACGGAGTATGTTGTTTGTGGTTGCTGGCTCAAAGCCTCCTGTATCAATAAGCGCAAACTCCTTATCAAGCCATGAGGCATGTGCATAATTCCTGTCCCTTGTTACACCAGGTATATCCTCTACAATGGCAATCGGCCTTCCTACAATTCTGTTAAAGAGTGTGGATTTTCCAACATTCGGCCTTCCAATAATCGCAACAACAGGTTTGTGCATGGTTGTTAAATTACCATAGAGAGGTTTTTTATTCAAGAACATTCAGGGCAAACGCAACGCTTGTCCCCAATATATATCCAGCCGTAAATCATAAAACTTCTTGACTCATGCTCTATTATTATATAGGATTACATTAGGTTGTTAGATACTCATTATTATTTTTACTTTTGGCATGAAGCGCAGAAAACTGTCTAATAATATTGTTAGGCTTCAAGACATGGAGGTGATTTATGAATTGGTGGATCACCACACACTGGCCACCAAGGGAAGATGATCCTGACAACATTGCTAATGGCCTTTGGCTTCCAAATGGTCGTGAAGCAGCCGGTAACGATGTAAGAAAAGGCGATATGGTGGTAGTTTATCAAGCAAAAACCGGCAGAAAGGAAGTAAAAAGACAACCTGACGGACAAAAATTATTTGTAAGAAGAATGAAAGGCAAAGGAGGTGTAATTGCAATAACAGAGGCACAAGGCCCACTTCGCACCGATAAGGATTCTGCAACTAAAGAATACACCGATGGTTCCAAAATATGGTGGCGCTGGTATACACCCCTAAAAATAAAGATGAGAAGCGGTTTTCTGTCACGAGAAAGGCTGAATAAAATATTGGGTTACGCGTCGAGCAACCCTTTGCGTGGATTCGGTGACTTAAAATCGGGTTTAAAGAAGATCTCGCGTGAAGAATTTGAGCAGATACTGGAAGCATTTAAAGAAAACTTGCTTTCACCTCCAATGCTCCCACCCAAATCGAGAATACCACATGACACGTCATGTGGCGTTGAATCCAAGGAACACAGATATTTGAAAGAATATGTAGCAGCCAACCCTGCGGAGCTGCTTCACGAAGAAGGTGTCCGCCACCTATTCACAGAGTACCTTTTCTGCACAAATGACCAAGCCGACGTTGTTTTGGAGGACAGGTTTGGCCGCGTCATAGGCGTTGAAGTTGAAGTGGCAATAGATGAAAACAATCTTGCTGGGATGCTTCAAGCTATCAAATACAGGTATATGTTAGAGGTCACGCATAAACGGTCCGCCGGGGATAGCAGAGCTCTCCTCGTGGCATATCAAATATCGCCAGCGGTGAAAGAAGCATGTAACACCTACAGTGTTGAAACGGCTGAAGTTGCAAAGGAACTTGTCGCGAAATGGGCTACGGACGCAAAATCCAGAAATGCTTAACAACCGCGTGTAGCGGAGCGTCCATAAATCGGGCCTCCCGCTGACACAGGCGTTGAGTCTGTCAAAACAAGGCCATAATGAGGGTATAAAATCCCTCAGCCTTCACAGTGAAGATGCCCCTGTCCCACAATAGACATGAGCTACCTTTTGCTGACAGCAATATTTTTTTCAGTGTTAAATGTATATATGTTTATGATGGGAGAAATTCGTATACAATAGAAAAGAATTCGCATTAAGATGTGATGTTAAAAACTATTGCATTGCCTAAATGATTTTCTATAATTCTTATGGAATTAGAATTTGCAAAGGTATGCATAAATGCATGATGTACAGTTAAAACAGTATCCTGAAAATCTTGACTAAAATCAGCTTCCAAGGATTTTATATTTAATCCAAAATTTCTCGCTTCTTCTATGTGAATATGCCTTGCATGCGTTTTAGTATCTTCATGGCTGCCCAAATTTTTAACCACTTTATTGGCTTTTCCCTTTGCATCTGGCACTCCATCAAACATATTGGTTTCTAACCATGAAGAAACTATTTCTTCGGACCACTCAATTGCATTCTGGCATTCTCCAATAAATGTAGGATGATATTTGCTGACAACAGTCTGCCAAATTGGAATTGTTTCAGGATCTTTTTTTATTTCGACTAACGCTCTTTTGAATTCCGCAATTACACCATGTGCAGGAATACCGCTAAAATGAGGATCTATCGGCCCCATATTTGATTGCTTACCCATGATAATCTCTTTACATGAACAAGCAATCATAGTTCCAGCAGACATTGCTATTTGTGGAATAATCGCCCTGATATCTTTGCCAAACATTTTTTGTAAGTAATTAACTATTGATTCAGTAGCAGCAATATCACCACCTGGCGTATGTAAGATTAAATCCAAACCTTTGCTTCTGTCCAATTTATGTATGGTTGCCATAAAACCATTTTTATCATCATCACAAATCTCTGCATTTCCAATCCGTGGTTTCTGCAGCCAACCAGAATAATAAGCTATTACATTTCTATTATTTTTTTCAGATAGTGATTTTAAATATTTTCTTCTAACAAAATCTAAGGCATCTACTCTATTACTGTTCTGTATTTCTATTAATACTTCATTCCAGCTGGGCATACGATGGATTCCTTTGCACGGATGAAAAACATTATGCTTTTATTATTTTTTACGAGATACGTCTGTTTGAACGGTGGTATTTGAATATGAAATATTCTTATATTCTACAATTGAACATTGTTTAAAGGTCTTTGCAAATTGGTTAGGATTTTTATATGATGGGATTTGTTCTTTAGGAATATTAAATTTTTCATATTCTTTTGTTATCTTAGCCATTTTTTTATCCATATCCCCTCCTTTGATTTATCATAATCAATATTGATTAAAAATGCAACATAATTTTGACTCCCAAGATAGTTTACATCTTAAAAGATTGATATTACACTTATCGGGACAGGCGGGACGATTGCCCTACCAAGAGGTAGAGAGAAACCCCTTGCGGAAGATATTTATTTTGATATACTTTACAGTATGAAGGCTAAAGAAACCTATAAATGTTACTTTTGCAAGGGGAAAGTAGCGGAACAGCATGTTGACATTGATTATCGGTGGGGAGATACGCTGGTTGTCATTAAAAATGTCCCTGCCGGAGTCTGCCAGCAATGCGGAGAGAAATATCTTTCAAGTGATGTTTATAAGGAATTGGAGAGAATGGCAAAAAGCAAAAGCCACTTAACAGGAAAGATGAGCGTTGATATTTTGGCATATGAAGTAAGTTCAGCAGCTTAGAAAAAGGCGTCGTTTTACTTATACTCATTCCATCGGATGCTGTGAACCATTCCAATGTTTGTAGTCGTTGAGATAAAGAAAATTATGATTAACAATGTTGTTGAA
>JACRON010000081.1 GCA_016214425.1 Nitrospirota bacterium | reverse complement strand
GATTCAATAGTGCCGGTTACATCACGGAGTGCATAGAATTTTTTGTCAGCCGGTGCAATAGTCTCAGATTGGCCAATCATTGCCACATTTATCTTTTTGAGATTTGATATGAACTCTTCTTTAGTAAGATTGGTTCTAAATCCCGGTATGGATTCTAATTTATCCAGTGTCCCGCCTGTGTGCCCAAGCCCCCTGCCAGACATCATTGGAACTGCAACGCCAGCAGAGGCGACAAGTGGCGCAAGTATTATGGAGACCTTATCTCCAACACCGCCTGTGCTGTGCTTGTCTATCTTTTTTCCGGGGATTGAGGCGAGGGCATAGACCTCGCCAGATTTCATCATTGCCTCTGTAAGGAATGATGTCTCCTCATCATCCATACCCTGAAAATATATTGCCATCAAAAGGGCAGAAATTTGATAATCAGGAATATCGCCTCTTGTATAGCTGTTTACAAAGAAGGCAATCTCTTCTTTTGTAAGCTTATTGCCGTTTCTCTTTTTTAGGATGATATCGTAAGCACGCACAGTGGTTTATCTCCTTACTAATGAGTTCATAAGTAAGAATACAAAAAACTTATCAAATCTCCCCTCTGCTTAATGCATGCAGGGGCAGGCTCTAACCCCTCTTTGCTAAAGAGGGGGAACACACCCCTTTATCCCCTCTTAATAGAGGGGAAAACTCCCCCTTTGAAAAAGGCTGTCCTTCGCTACTCCGTAGCTGCGGAACAGCGTAGGATAGGGGACACAGGGGGATTTTATAAATATCAAGTTCAACAGCCTGTCATTATACAAATAAGCGGTTGAGGATTGATATTATTATACCATCTCAGACTTCAAACATCAGCAAAAAATGAGGTGGATGGTTTTCCATTAAATCCCATGTTCAATATTTCTTACTAATTGACCTTCTATTTTATACTATATATAATACAAAAGTATTTTGTAATGTGTCGCTATTTTTTAAACCCTCTCCCCTTTAGGGAAGAGAGAAGGGTGAGGGGTATAAAAGGCTTGGAAATGAACAAGTTAATTGAAAATACCAAACTGCGAGACAAGCAGTATGTCTTTGAAGATAGGATTGAGGCAGGCCGCCTGCTTGTTAAATGGCTCAAGAACTATAAAGGCTCTGACGGAATAGTGCTTGCAATACCATCAGGCGGTGTGCCTGTTGCTGCTGAAGCAGCAAAGGCGCTTAGACTTCCAATGGATTTGCTTATTGTTAGAAAGATTCAGATACCCTACAACCCTGAGGCAGGCTTCGGCGCAATTGGACCTGAGGAAGAAATAATCCTGAACAAAGAACTGCTGACAGGATTAAACCTGACAGAGGAGGAGATAAAGATACAAATTGAAAAGGCAAGGGATATTATTAAAAAGAGGAATCAGTTGTTTAGAGAAGGCCAGCCATTTCCATCATTAAAGGATAAGATTGTCATTGCTGTTGACGATGGACTCGCGTCAGGCTACACAATGCTTGCTGCCATCAGATTTATTAGAAAGAAATCTCCAAAAAAGATTGTCATTGCTGTCCCTACAGCATCAAAGAGGACTGCGGAGCTTGTCCTTTCAGAAACCGATGAGCTTATATGCCTTAATGTAAGAAGCGGCTTCCCTTTTGCAGTTGCAGATGCTTATGAAAACTGGTATGACCTTACAGATGAAGAAGTGATATCAATCATCAGGACAAAATAATGGCCCAATGCAAATTATGCTGCACTAAAATTTAAAAAGGTATTGGTAATAATGGGAGCATCCTATGAGAAACAGTCTCTAATGAAAAGGATTTGTTTATGAAAATTAGAACAAATGAAAAATCCGAATATCTTCTGATGAAGTATTTTAAAAGAAATGGTTATATTCGCCAGCGTAATGAGAAACTCGCTAAGCTATTGGGTCAAAGATATAAGAAGGGTTATGAGGTTCGCTTTGTCGCCAAAACTGAGAATGAGCTTAGAGAGATTCGCCTATTACTTAACAAAACAGGCTTCAAATTAGGTAAACCTTTTAAGAAACACAAACAGCTTATTGAGCCTGTCTATGGCAAACAAGCAGTAGAAAAGTTTTTATCATGGAAAGATGTGGCTGATGCTAATAAGGGTTAGCGGACCAGAGAATGACAAGCAGGACAGCGCCGTATAAATACCCAAGAAAGATTGAATTCGTAGAAGACCTCCCAAAGACCATAAGCGGAAAGATAAAGAGGAAGGAACTGAAGACGAGGGAGTTTGGGAGGTAACTCCATCAATTTTCCCTTATAAATCAACACATTATTCGCTATTGATTTTATTGTATATTTTTGTATATAATAATAACAGAAAATATAAAAATACTTCCCCTGCTGTGTCTTGGGGCGTAGCGCCGAGAGAAGCAATTTAGTAATGGGAACCTAATACAGGATGTGGTGAGCATGCCTCTCCCTTGACCGAGGGAAAGGACGCCTAAGCACCTGTTGTGGCGCCCACTTATACATAAGACCTCGATCGGCTCGAAACCCCAAGACACAGCAGGGGTTTTTAATCACCTCAATCCTTATTAAATGCCTTAAGCCATTTGATAATTTCTCCTGATGCATCATTAGGTGTATTCGAATGGTCGCTATTCACTACTAAATACTTATTATTGGGATTTGAAGGGGCTTTATCAAAGACATAAGCATGGCCTCTTTCGTACATTTTGTCCTTTGTGCCAATCACCCACAAAAGAGCTGTCCCGGGTTTAATTGCTGCAGCGTTCTTTGGCATGACTGCCGGGCCATCCGGATCAAACCAGCTAAGATAAATCTTAGCCGTAACTCTAATAGTGGAAGTCTTGCCCTGATTGGAATCAACAAACCTCCCCTGCATATCACCCTTGCCTTCGCTTACCATTTTTTTTTGCTCGTTCTACACTGCCTTCAAGCTTAGACTGAAACCCCTGTAATTCTGGCACATGACCAGGGGCAATTGCCAACACTCCATCCACGGATGTTTTGGCTGCATAATAAAGCGCAGCATTAGCGCCTAAACTATGGCCTGCAACAAAAATTTTGCTGGTGCCGCGCTTCTTGAGTTCAGACACATATTTATCAATTTCAGATACAGTGTCTTCATAGCTTTTGTCATACTCACGATCCTTGGAATACGGCATCTCCGGAGTTATAACTATGAAGCCCTCTTTCTCTAAGTCTCTTACAAGCCCTGAGAGGTGACGGCTCTTGGGTGAGCCGCCTTTGCCATGCAGGAGGACAATGCCTATTTTTGCATCAGATGCACTGCTGACAGCAATTGGCATTATTACCCACAGGAAAATTAACAAAAAGCACAAGAACTTTTTTGCTAACATATATCCTTTGCTCTGTTTCATTCTTCCATTTCTCATTCATTATATCAAGTATTTTTGGTATCCTTCACCCTGATATGATGTAAGTTATTATAATAAATTGAAGAAAGAATTAAAAGTAGAAAAAATCCCAAATAAATTTTCACTTGTAGGTTTGGATTGACACCCTCAAAAATCTCTGATAGATTACTTCCATGAAAAGGCATCTAAAAGCACTGACCTTTCTGCTACTATTTTTTTTAACAGGCTGTGCAATATATATCTCCCTTGCGCCTATTGAAAAACCGCTCAAAGAACAGATAGTAGAAGGAAAAGGCGAGCCAAAGATTCTGATTGCAGATGTATCAGGGACAATTACGGAAGGCGACAAAGGCAGCCTGCTGCAATCAAAGCCTTTTACAGTAGCTATGATAAAAGAGGCTCTGCAAAAGGCAGAGGAGGACAATAATGTCGCTGGCATAATCCTAAAAATCAATTCAAATGGCGGCTCTGTTTCAGCATCTGATACAATCTATCATGAAATTCTGAAATTTAAGAAAAAGAAAAATATCCCTGTCTATGCCTGCATTACTGACATGGGGGTCTCTGGCGCATATTACATCTCAATGGCAACTGACAAGGTCTTTAGCCATCCAACATCTATTAATGGAGGCATCGGGGTCTTTGTAATGAAGTTCAATATTGAAGGACTTATGTCAAAGATTGGCGTTGAAGGAGAGATTGTCAAATCAGGGGATAAAAAGGATTCATGGTCTCCATTCAGGCCAAGCACTCCGGAAGAAAAGGAAATCTTTCAAAAAATAATTGATGAGCTCCACAGCAGGTTTGTTAGCGTGATATTTGAGCAGAGAAAAAATCTGCTGACAAAAGAAGACATCCAGAAACTTGCAGACGG
>JACRON010000199.1 GCA_016214425.1 Nitrospirota bacterium | reverse complement strand
CTGATACGCTCTTAATCAAGGTTGAGCAGACAGGCCCTGCGTGCCATACAAATAAGAGGTCATGTTTTTACAGAAGGTTTAATGAGAAGATGGATGAAATAAAGGACACTGAGCTGTCCTCTGATATACTGAAAAAGGTCTTTGAGATAATTATGGACAGGAAGTCAAATCCAAAGGAGGGCTCCTATGTTGCATCCTTATTCAAAAACGGCAAGGATAAGATTTTGAAGAAGATATCAGAAGAGGCAGGGGAGGTAGTGATTGCCTCTAAGGATGATAAGAAGGAAGAGATTATTTATGAGATAACAGACCTCATGTTTCATCTTTTAGTAGTAATGGGTTACCACAATATTGCACCAGAGGATATATATAATGAATTAGAAAAAAGGTTTAACAAGCCACATAAGGGGCAGGGCAAAGAAAGTGGCAAAGGGTCAAAGGGTCAAGGGGTCAGGTAAAAACAAGAGAGACCGCCATGTCTGACTGTATCTTTTGTAAGATAATAAAAAAAGAGATTCCAGCCAAGATTGTTTATGAGGATGATAAGGTAATAGCATTTGAGGATATCAATCCGCAGGCGCCTGTGCATCTTCTTGTTGTTCCAAGAAAGCATTTGCCCACTATTCTGGATATAAGGCCAGAGGATAGTGAGTTAATAGGGCATATATTTTTAACTGCTAATAACATTGCGAAAAATAAAGGGATTTCAGTCTCTGGCTTTAGAACTGTCTTTAATTGCAATAAAGATGCCGGCCAGGCTGTATATCATATACATCTTCATATCTTGGGCGGCAGGAGGATGGCATGGCCACCTGGTTAAAGAATAATCCTAAAAAACCTTGACAGGGTGTAGTAGCTCTGTTATAATACAATATTTTCAAGAAGTTAAGAAAATATATGGTCGAAGGTTCGGATTTTTAAGTATTTTTTTATCCATTAATATATCTTGATCTTATTTAATGGAGAGAGCTTGTGCTACAGCAGAGGGGAGGGGAAAAATGAATGCCAGTTGTGAGAATAAGGGAGAACGAGTCCTTTGAGAATGCCCTGAGAAGATTTAAAAAACAGTGCGAAAAGTCCGGGCTTCTCTCAGAGATCCGTAAGAGGGAGCATTATGAGAAACCCAGCGTAAAGAAAAAGAAAAAGGCCATTGCAGCAAAGAAAAAGGCTATAAAAAAATTAAAAGGTTTTACAACGCGTCAAGAGGAGTAAAAATGTCTTTGCAGGAGCAGCTTGTCAATGATATGAAAGAGGCGATGAAATCTGGCGACAGTGTGAAGGTTTCAACTATCAGGATGTTGAAGGCTGCTATTAAAAATAAAGAGATAGAGAAGGGCGGCACAAGTTATAAACTTTCAGACAAAGAGATATTAGAGGTTATAGCCACTGGAATTAAACAGCGGAAGGATTCAATAGAGCAGTTTACAAAAGGTCATCGTCAGGATTTAGCAGAAAAGGAAAAAAAGGAATTAGAGATTCTTCTTGCCTATATGCCGCCTCAGATGTCAGACGAGGATGTCAGGGCAGAGGTAAAAAAGGCGATTGCAGAGACATCAGCTTCATCCCAGAAGGATATAGGAAAGGTGATGAAGGTCTTGATGCCAAAGATCTCTGGAAGGGCTGACGGAGCTGTTGTAAACAGGATTGTCAGGGAATTAATCGGCAACTAATAATTAATCTTTGATATAATAGGTTAAGGGGCTGCGTCTAATGTGTTAGAAAAGCCCCTTATTTTTTCCAAGAATATGGGTCTTATATGTCCTATAAGACCTATATAGGTGGTGCGGGGTGAAGCTGATAGGGCTTTACAATTATTTTATAGAAAAAGGAATAGAGCTTGACCCAAGGGGCAAAACTGCAGTTGAGAAGGTTCTATCCAAAAAGAATGAGGACTATAAAGCCCTTAAGGATGATGAGAAGAAGGATTTTGACTTAGAGGCGTTAAAGAATCCTTATGCTGATACAAGAATCTTAAACGGTGATGAAGGGCTTGATGTAAAGCAGGTCTTGGTTGGCATAGATATAGAGGTTGGAGAGATAATCCTTGCAGACAGATTAAGGGAAAAGGGTGAGGCAGTTGATATTATAATCTCCCACCATCCTGAAGGCAGGGCATATGCAAACTTTTATGAGGTAATGCATATGCAGGCAGACATCCTTAATAAATTCGGCGTACCCATTAATGTGGCAGAGGATATTTTAAGCGACAGGATAAAAGAGGTGCAGCGCAGGGTAATGCCCATAAATCATACAAGGGCAGTTGATGCAGCACGGCTCTTGAATATCCCATTTATGTGTGTGCATACGCCTGCTGATAATGCGGTTACTGCTTATCTGCAGCAGATCTTTGATAACAAAAAACCTGATACCTTAAAGGATGTATTAGAGATTCTAAAAGAGATACCAGAATATCAGGATGCAGCTAAAAATAATGCAGGCCCTAATATAATGATAGGCTCAAAGGAGAGGCGGGCAGGAAAGATATTCGTTGATATGACAGGCGGCACAGGCGGCTCTAAGGATGCCTTTGAAAGGCTTTCACAGGCAGGGGTTGGTACAATAGTCGCCATGCACATCAGCGAAGACCACAGGAAAGAGGCTGAAAAGCATCATATAAATGTTGTAATTGCAGGCCATATAGCGAGCGACAATCTCGGCATGAATCTTCTTCTTGACGGTTTAACCTCAATAGATGCTGCAGGATGTTCTGGTTTCAGAAGGATAAAAAGGTAGCTTACTCCTGTTATAATCTAAAATAATTTATGTTTCAGTAAATCAGGATGGACAGGTTTATTCCAGATGAATTAATAGAAAGGATAAGAGAGGGGGTAGATATAATCTCTGTAGTCTCTGAACACCTTAGTTTAAAAAAGACAGGCCAGAACTATACAGGGTTGTGCCCTTTTCATTCAGAAAAGACGCCGTCTTTTGTGGTTAGTCCAACAAAGCAGATATTCCACTGCTTTGGCTGCGGCGCTGGAGGAAATGTATTTCACTTTTTAATGAAATATGAAAACCTTACATTTCCACAGGCGGTAAGGTCTCTTAGCGAACGGGCAGGGATAAGCATTCCCGAAATTAGCAAGAGGGATGAGAAGATTGAAGATGCCAAAGAGCCCCTTTATAAGGCAAATGAATCTGCAATGGAATTTTTCAGCAGGAATCTTGCTGAGGCAAAAGATGGTGAAAGGGCAAGGCAATATTTAGAAAAAAGAGGCATTGAAAAGAAGACCATACAGGAATTTAACATTGGCTATTCACTTCCTCAATGGGATGCTGCATACAGATATTTAAGGCAGAAAGGAATTGAAACAGCAGCCTTAGAAAAGACAGGGCTTATTATAAGAAAAGATAGCGGCGACGGCTTTTATGACCGTTTCAGGGAGAGACTCATATTCCCAATTTTTGATTTAAAGAAAAGGGTCATAGGTTTTGGCGGCAGGGTGCTTGACGACTCTCTGCCAAAATATATAAATTCGCCAGAGAGCCCTATATATATAAAAGGTGAAAACCTTTACTGCCTTGAAAAGGCAAGACAGGAGATTGGCAAAAGGGGCTATCTTCTGATTGTTGAGGGATACCTTGATGCAATAATGACATATCAGAAGGGGATAAAGAATGCTGCTGCAACACTCGGCACAGCCCTTACACCAGGGCATTTAAGGCTGATAAAGAGATTTACAAACAACATTGTTCTGGTGTTTGACCCTGACAGCGCAGGGAAAAAGGCAGCGATAAGGAGCGCCACACTTTTTATTGAGAGTGGGATGAAAGCTAAGGTGGCAAGCCTGTCAGAGGGCACTGACCCGGACACATTTTTAAGGGTAAATGGTGTTGAGGCATTTGTAGATAAATTAAAGAACTCTGAAAAGCTTCTTGATTTTGTTATAAGAGAGACAAAGGGCAAAGAGGCGCTGTCTTCTATTGATGAAAAGGTAAGGGTGGCAGATGAGGTTCTTCCCCTGATAAGCAGATTGCCAAACAAGATTGAAAGGAATGCCTATGTAAGAAGGCATGCAGAGGAGATTCAATTAGACGAAAAGGATATATTTGCAGAATTAGAAAACAGGGCTCAGAAGAAAGGGTTTAAACAAGAAGACAGGAAGCAGCCTTTAAAAAGAGAAGCGGCGTCTGACAACCTTCAAAAGAGAATGGTTCATCCCGGCGCAAAGGCAGAGGAGATGCTGATCCACCTTATGCTTAATGACGAGTCCATTGCAAAAAGGGTAAAAGACCACTTAAGCCCTGATGATTTTAAAGAGCCTCTTTTCAAAAGGGTTGCAGGAATAGTTTATAATGTCATTGAAAGCGGCAAGGAATTTAATACTGTATTTAAGACAGAGGATGCAGAGATGGCAAGCCTCTTTTCAGCCCTCTCTATGAGGGAATTGGATTATGATGACCGCGAGCAGAGCTTTTATGACTGCGTTCAAAAGATAAAAGGCGCAGGTATAAAAGAGAGGCTGCAGGTTCTTCAGCAGAGGCTGAAAGATGCAGAAAAGAGCGGCGATAAGGATTCAAGAAACAGGATACTTGAAGAGATAAAGGCATTAAAATCTGGTATAATTAATCTATAGATTCTTTTTTAAATAGCGGGGTGTTTATGGCAAAAGAAGATAGCATGGAAGAAGTAAAACATTTGATATCTATAGGCAAGGAAAAGGGATTCCTTACCTATGAAGAGTTGAATAATGCCCTTCCTGCAGATGTTGTATCTTCAGAGCAGATAGATAATATTATGATTATGTTCGGCGAGATGGATATTGACATCATTGACTCCTCTGATGAGTCAAAATATCAGGCTGCGCCTTCTGAGTCTGAACAGGAAGGAAAAGAGACTGAAGAATATGAGGCCGAGTTGTTTGAAGCAGAGGTTGATGCTGAAGGCGAAGAAATAAAAATAGATTTAACGCCTGGCACAGTTGGAAGGACAGACGACCCTGTTCGTTTATATTTGAAGGAGATGGGCACTGTTCCTCTTTTAAGCAGGGAAGAGGAGGTAGAGATAGCCAAGAGGATTGAGTCTGGCGAGAGAGAGGTTGCAGCGGTTATTTTCAGTATGCCGATTACAACCAACGAGGTTGTCTCTCTCGGCGACAGGCTTAAGAAAGAAAAGATATCTATCAGGGAGGTAGTCTCTGCGTATGAAGAGGATATGGAGGAGTTTGTAGAAGCAGATGAAATGGAGCTTCTGAAAAAGACATTGGACAGGATTGCTGAGATAAAGAAGCTCACTGCCCAGCTCAGGGCTTTGAACAGGGATGCAGCCCGCCTCAGAAATGAGGAGAAGCTCAAGAAGCAGAGGCTTTCTATTAAAAATGCAAAGGACGCAATAGCGCAGAAGATAGAGGATATAGGCCTGAATTCAAGGCATATAGAGAACATTGTTAACAGATTGAGGAACTCTTCCTATCAGATCAAGAAGGCTGAAAGGGAAATGGTCTCCTGCATCAGAAAGCTCGGCTATTCAAAGGACAAGGTAAACGAGGTTTTAAAGAGTCTGAAGGATGCAGTCCATGCACTGGAGCAGGGAGAGCGTAAGGCAAAATATGCAAAGAGCCAGTTGATAGAGGCAAACCTGAGGCTGGTTGTAAGCATTGCAAAGAAGTATACGAACAGGGGCCTGCAGTTTCTTGACCTTATTCAGGAAGGCAATATCGGCCTGATGAAGGCAGTTGATAAGTTTGAATATAAGAGGGGCTACAAATTCAGCACATACGCCACATGGTGGATAAGGCAGGCAATAACAAGGGCAATTGCTGACCAGGCAAGGACCATCCGCATACCTGTTCACATGATTGAGACAATCAACAAGCTTATCAGGACATCAAGGCACCTTGTGCAGGAGCTTGGAAGAGAGCCTTCTCCTGAGGAGCTTGCTGCTGAGATGAAGCTGCCAATAGACAAGGTAAGAAAGGTTCTGAAAATTGCAAAAGAGCCGATATCCCTTGAAACTCCTATCGGAGAGGAAGAGGATAGTCATCTTGGTGACTTTATAGAGGACAAAAAGGTGGTATCTCCGCTTGAGGCAGCTATTAAATATAATCTTCAGGAGCAGATTAAGAGTGTGTTCCAGACCCTTACACCGAGAGAGGAGAGGGTTTTAAGGCAGAGGTTCGGCATCGGCGAGGTTACTGACCATACGCTTGAAGAGGTTGGACAGAATTTTGATGTTACGCGTGAGCGCATAAGGCAGATAGAGGCAAAGGCCTTGCGGAAGTTGAGGCATCCGAGCAGGAGCAAGCTGCTCAAAAGCTTTGTAGAATAAACGACGGTTTCGTAAAGGTGTTGTTATTTGATGCGGAGAAGGGGAGAATCGGGGAAACGGAGAAGAAAAATATTCTCCCATTCCCCGTTTCACCGTTTCTCCGTATCTCCGAGGAAAGGGGGCCCATAGCTCAGTTGGCAGAGCCATCGGCTCATAACCGATTGGTCCCAGGTTCGAATCCTGGTGGGCCCACCATAAAATATATTAAGAAACGGGGAAACGGTGAATGGGTGAAAGGGAGTATATTAAATGCCCTCTGATATAATCGTTGTTAGTGAAGAACTTAAATCT
>JACRON010000080.1 GCA_016214425.1 Nitrospirota bacterium | reverse complement strand
TCCTATTATTGCTAATAATATAAGCGCTCTTTTAAACATTAGTCCTCTCCGCATATGAATTCTATTCTGTATATTTAATAAGGCAAACAGACCCTGTTGCCACCTGTCTCTTTTGCCTTATTCATCATCTCGGTTGCATTATTCACAAGATTCTTTAACTCATTTGAATGTGTCGGAAAACACGCAGCGCCGATACTTATCGTCTTTTTAGTTACACCGTTGCTCTTTGAAAAGGTATAGCTCTCTACCCTGTTCCTGATCCTTTCTGCAACTGTAATGGTGCAGCTTGTTTCTGAATGAGGAAGCATCACATAGAAATTATTTTTGCCCATCCTTCCAATTGTATCTGTAGCGCGCACCTCATCACTTATAATCTCTGCTATTGCCTTTATAATATCAGCCTCATTATGAACATCCACTTGTAAGTCAGGCTCAATAATTAGAAGGGAGAAAAAATATTGATACCTCATCGCCCTCTTAATCTCTAAATCAAGAAGATATTCAAAAACATCCCTCTTTAAAACCTTTGTTTGGATATCAAACATATGCCACCCCCATAGGCATTATATCTTGTCCAATTCATATTCCTTTATCTTATTTAAAAGAGATTTATAACTAATCTTAAGCATCTGGGCTGCCTCTTTTCTATTCCAGTGCGTCTTATTCAGAATATCCCTGATTGTCTCCTTCTCAAAATCGGCTAATGCCCTCTTATTTACGGCTTTGAGTGAAAAACCATTATCTGGAATTGTCTTTTGCTCAGTTCTGACCTTAGGCCTCTGATTTTCATTCATATAATGGAGGTCTGTTTTGGCATCTAAGCTTTTGAATCTTGTTAATACTGTCTTTTCATTGCCCAGTATCACTGCCCTCTTTATCATATTCTCAAGCTCCCTGATATTTCCAGGCCAGTTGTATTCCATAAAACGCGCCATTGTTTCCTCTGAAAGCTTTTTGAGGTCCTTATTATACTGCAGGTTATACTTATTCAAAAAATGCTCTATGAGAAACGGGATATCCTCCTTCCTCTCGCGGAGAGGCGGTATAACAATGCTTACTACATTCAAGCGATAAAAAAGGTCCTCCCTGAAATTCCCCTCCTTAACCGCCCTGTCAAGGTCTTTATTGGTCGCTGCAATAACCCTTACATCCACCTTAACATCACTCTCACCGCCGACCCTTGCAAACTCCCCGTCCTGAAGAACCTGTAAAAGTTTTGCCTGAAGCGAAGGATGCATATCACCTATCTCATCTAAGAAAATTGTTCCAGAGTTGGCGAGCTCAAATTTACCCGGTTTTCTTCTCATTGCGCCTGTAAATGCGCCCTTTTCATAGCCAAACAGTTCGCTCTCAAGAAGATTATCAGGCAGGGCAGTGCACAATACCTTTACAAATGGCTTGTCGCGGCGAAGCGATGTTGCATGTATAGCCCGTGCAACCAGCTCCTTTCCTGTCCCGCTTTCACCCCTGACTAAGACAGTTATATTTGTCTCTGCAACCTGCTCAATAATAGATTTTATATCTGTCATCTTCTTGCTGTTGCTAAAGACAAGGTCGTACCTTGTCTGCTTATTTATCTCCTCTTTCAGCCGTCTGACTTCAAGGAGAAGATTCTTTCTTTCCAGCACCTGATTAATTGTAATCTCAATAACCTCTGGCTCAAAGGGCTTATTTATGAAATCTGACGCGCCTATTTTCATCGCCCTTACAACACTGTCAGTATGACCATGTGCAGAAAGCATAATTACTGGGATATCTCCATTAATCTCTTTTAGCCTTCTCAATACCTCAATGCCATCCATCTCTGGCATCATTAAATCAAGGACAATTAACGCTGGGTTTATGGTTTTCACCTTTTCTATTGCCTCAAGACCAGATCCTGTAGATGCAGTTTGATAGCCAAAAGAAGTTATCAGATTCTCAAGATAAAAACGCATGTCTTTTTCATCATCAACTATCAAGATTGTTTCCTTCTTATTCATGAGACAACTCCTTTCAATATTATTAAGCAATCTTTATACCAGAAAATATAAAACAGCGATAATTTTCAGAAATTTCTTCAAAACTTTTTTATAAATATCTAAAAAATAAAGGATTATAGCGCTATTTAAAAAAATGGTTATAGACCATATATGTCCTTTGAGGCTTATAGAAGATATCACTCTTGAAAGCAATTATACCAAAAATAGGAAAAATTTTGCACATATTATGACTTTCTGGTAATATTTTCGATGGTAGGGTATAGCACATTATGCCCCTATATTATGAGGATCTCATGGATACCTTAACTTGGCAGGATATTTTTAATCTTTAAGATTGTCTTTAACCAGAGTAGGCCAAAGATTAAACGGAAGTATTTTAATTTTAAATATTTCTTTCCTCTATAAATTATTGAATTAACAGCAAAACTCATCGTTACTTTCTTATTAACCTTTTTCTTGTTAAAATACCGAGTACTATCAAGATAGAACCTGATAATAGTAATAAAGCAGATTCATTATTTACTTTTACCTGACGGTCAATCAGAAGCAGATTATCAGTCAGAACTAATGAAAAAATTATAAATAAGGCTGAAAACAAAACTATTATAATTCCCGTTTTCATCAATGCACTCATTTTTTCCCAACCCCTTTCTCATGCGATAAGAACATATTTATATCTCCCATTTAATCTTTCCCATAACTACTCTCCTATTAAATTATGCAAATAACAGACCAATATTGACTGATATCCAGAATATTTTTTTCTATAGATATAACATATTGAATTAATTAAGCATTCTTAGGCTAAATTTTGAGGGGTTCATTAATGATTAAAACGAAATAATGGTTTGATGTGAAAAATTTTTCTCTTTTTAGGAAATTATCTTATGAAATGTGGAAATATCTTTTCTCTATCCTATTGCCTCTTTGATAGTCCCTGCTATCTCTTCTGCCATTATTTTTATCTTGCCTTCGTTCTCTCCTTCTATCATAACCCTTGCAACAGGCTCTGTGCCGGAATATCTTACAAGTATCCTTCCCCTGTCTTTGAGCTTATCTTCACAGTCCTTAATCACCTTTGAAACTTCTAAAATTGATGAAAGCTCCTTTTTCTCCTTCACCCTGACATTCAACAAGATCTGCGGAAAAATGGTCATGCATAATGAAAGCTCAGACAGCTTCTTTCCTGTGTTGTTCATTAATGCTAAAATCTGGAGGGTTGTTATGACACCGTCTCCTGTTGTGTTGTAATCAAGATATATTATGTGGCCTGACTGCTCGCCGCCAAGGTTGCAGTCCTTTTTCAGCATCTCCTCAAGCACATATCTGTCCCCAACCTTGGTCTTTATTACATCTATACCTGCTCCTTTCATTGCAATATCAAGCCCCATATTGCTCATAACAGTAGTAACAAGAATATTATTCTTAAGCCTCCCCTGCTTCTTCATCTCAATTGCGCACATTGCCATTATCTGGTCGCCGTTAACCTCTCTTCCAAGCTCATCTGAAAATATTGCCCTGTCTGCGTCACCGTCATAGGCGATTCCAATATCGGCCTTTTTCTCCAGAACAAGCTCCTGAAGCTTCTTGGGATAAAGGGAGCCGCACCCGTCATTTATATTCATGCCGCTCGGCTCAACACCGATTGCAGTAACCTCTGCGCCAAGCTCGCGCAGCATCATTGGCGCAACCTTGTATGCAGCGCCATTTGCACAGTCTAAAACAATCTTCATACCCAAGCTCTAATTCATCCGGCAGTTTGAAGCCGTCCTCTGAAAAGAATTTTATGCCGTTGTCTTCATAAGGATTATGCGAGGCAGAGATTACAACCCCTGCATCTGCCCGCAATGCCCTTGTTATAAAGGCAATGCCAGGGGTCGGCAGAGGCCCGATAAGAAGGACATCTACACCCATAGAGCATATGCCTGATGTAAGCGCAGATTCAAGCATATAGCCAGATAGCCTTGTATCCTTTCCTATGACTATTCTGTGCCTTCCTGTCTTATTTTTAAATATATAAGCAGCAGCCCTTCCAAGCCTCATTGCCATCTCGCCTGTCATGGGCTCAATATTTGCCACACCCCTTATTCCGTCTGTACCAAAGAGTTTCCGCATGGTATTATCCTTTCGTAATTATATCATTTTCAATTTATTTTGTTTAGAATTTAGCTATTAGAATTTA
>JACRON010000198.1 GCA_016214425.1 Nitrospirota bacterium | reverse complement strand
GTGTAAATATCTTTTTAGCTGGTCAGTGTCTTCAATCTGGTTAAGATTTTCTTCTTGGGGTTGTTTTGCTTCTATATAGCCGACAACGCTCTGCTTTCCGTCCCAGATTCTAAAATCAGGATTTCCAGCATCGGTTTTTTTGGGAAGTGTGGTAACCTGAACCTGCTTTTTGCTGATAGAATCAGAATAATCTTTTAGCAACCCTTCAAGGGTGGAGTAATAACTTTCCTCCCTCGCATCTCCCCGCTGAGCAATTTCATATATTCTTTTTAAGTATGATTTTAGCATATCGTTTTAGGCTTCTTTATTTATTGATTTTTCTAAAGAAAAATGTCTTTACTCCTAATTTCAAATTTTTAAATTCTTACTTCTTATCTATACCTACTTGCTAATTTTAAGAGGCTCTGAGGTAGTTATCTGTTTTACTGGACTCTTTTCCAGTTCTATCCCGCCAACTTTTAGCTTCAATATCTGAGGGAGGTATAGTCCGGCTACCATAAAAATTAGAGATCCAAAAGTAAAAAGGGCATAATAACCTATATAATCTTTCTTAGTGCCAGCAATATAGAAGCCTATTTGGCTTGCTAAAAAAATCCATAGTGATAAAATTGAAATGGCCCATGGGCCTGCTTTTTCTGTAATCCACTGTGAAGAAAAACGGCTAAATCGTTTTTCTATTTTTTCCTTAGCCCTCTTTGCCTTGTGATAATCTGGATCATTTTGAAGACAGTTTCTAAAGTCCTCCAAAGCCTCCTGTAATAAACCTTCATCTCCCGTTGTTTTAGATGCCTCAGAGAACTTCGCACGAGCATAGCCTCTGGAATAAAGTACAGCGGCTAACTCTTTCTTCTTAAGTTTTTTAGACCCTTCTTCTGATTCCGCTAAGCTTATTGCCTTATTAAAATGAATTATAGCCTCCTCATACATATCTTTATCCCCTGCATCTCCCTCGCCCATCGTTGTGTAAACCTCTCCAAGTCCTATATGTGACTCTACATGGTTTGGAGTAACTTTCAATATCTTTTTGTATTCTGCTTCGGATTTTTCTATTTGTTTAGCCTTTAGATATGCCTCTGCCAAGTTACTTCGTATTGTAAAATTATCTGGATCATACCTGAGGGCATCCTCAAAATACTGTATCCCTTTTTTGAATCTTTCCTTCCGAATATATAATACCCCTAAATTAGTATAGATATCCGATGACTCTTTATTTTTTTCAAGGGCTTTTAATAAGTAGGTCTCTGCTTCTGTATACTCTTCCATTTTAAGGAGCAATTGCCCTAATTGAAGGAGGGTGCTGACATCTTCTTCTTTCTTAAGCTGATCTTTTAATATACCTTCAGCCTTCTTGTAAGCTTCCCTTGCCTTCCAGTAGAATGTAGCCTTCTCATCAACATCCTCGTCCCTTTTTGCAAGGTAGAGATCAACAAGGTTTATTAAAATACCGATATGATTTGGCTCTAACGCCAATCCTTCTTTATAAATATCTTCTGCCTCATTCAATTCTTCAAAATCAAAATGTAGCATATTACCAAAGTATAGAAAGTGATCAGCGTTTTTATCGTCTTTTGCCTTCTGCTTTGTTCTTTCATATACCTCACGGACTTTCTTCCATTTTTCTTTAGCAACCTTATACTTTCCTTGTTTCCAGAAGTAGTAGGCGATATTGTGATAGGCATTGACATAATCAACATCAATTTGTATTGCCTTCTCACATTTTTCAATTGCCTCCTCATACCTTTTCAAGTCGTAAAGGGCATTACCCAAATTGTAGTAGGCATAGGTATAGTTGGGGTCAATTTCAATAGCCTTTTGATATTTTTCAATCGCCTCTTCATACCTTTTCAAATCGTAAAGAACATTACCCCAATTGTTGTAGGCATCGGTATACTTAGGGTTAATCTCTATGGCTTTTTGGTATTTTTCAATAGCTTCCTCATACCTTTTCAATTTGTAAAGAGCACTACCCCAATTGTAGTAAGTATCGGGTTGGTTAGAATTAATTTCTATAGTTCTTTGGTATTTCTCTATTGCCTCTTCATACCTTTTCAAATTGTAAAGTGCAAGACCCCAATTGTTGTAGGCACCGGTATAGTTGGGGTCAATTTCAATAGCCTTTTGATATTTTTCAATCGCCTCCTCATATTTCTTGAGGGCTCCAAGAGCATTACCCCAATTGTTGTAGGCATCGGTATAGTTGGGGTTAGTTTCAATAGCTTTTTCGTATGCTTTACATGCTTCAAGATATTTTCCTTGCAGATAGAAATCATAACCGGATTGAAAATACCTTTGTGACTTATCTTGGTTTGTCATTTTTAACCTGCTCCTTTCCCCCTTACATCCTTACCCTCAAGTTTATTATTTCAACCATCCTTAATCAAGTAGAATATATATATCCTTTTGTTATCTATTAACAGCCTTTTTTATAAACCTGATAATCTCCTCTGTATTTGTCCCCGGAGTAAATACCTCTGCAACGCCCTTTTTCTTCAGCCTTTCTATGTCTTGTTTTGGAATTATACCACCGCCAATCAAAAGCCTGTCCTTTAATCCACTCGCCTTCATCAGCTTTAATAATTTTGGGAATATCTGATTATGCGCGCCAGAGAGGAGGCTTATGCCAATAACATCCACATCCTCCTCCAGAGCAGCGTTTACAATCTCCTCTGGTGTCTGGCGCAGACCGAGGTATATTACCTCCATGCCTGCATCACGCAATGCCATGGCAATTATCTTTATCCCCCTATCATGGCCGTCAAGTCCTGCCTTTGCAAGGAGAACACGAATCCTCTTTTTAGAATAGCGCCGGCTCTTTATATTCACCAAAGACCTCTTTTAATGTATCGCAGATTTCGCCAACTGTAGCATAAGCCTTTACTGCATCTATTATATAGGGCATAAGATTATCCTTGCCTTCTGCTGCCCCTTTTAATCTTTCCAAAGATGCTTCCCATCTCTTTTTATTCCGCTTTTTCCTTATCCCTTTTACTGCTTTAATCTGTCTTTCCTCTATCTCTGGCCCTATCTTTAGCGTCTCAATCGGCTCCACTTCCTCTACAAATTCATTTAAGCCGACTACTATCTTCTCCTTCTTTTCAATTGCATGTTGATACCACTGCGCGCTTCTTGCAATCTCCCTCTGGGGAAATCCCTGCTGTATTGCCTCTACCATGCCGCCAATCTCATCAATCTTTTTAAAATACTTATACACCTCTTCTTCAATCTTATTTGTAAGGTATTCAATAAAATACGAACCGCCTAATGGATCAACTGTATTCGTCACACCGCTCTCATGTGCAATAATCTGCTGTGTCCGAAGTGCGATGGTTACAGCCCTTTCCGTGGGAAGTGATAAAGTCTCATCCATTGAATTTGTATGGAGCGACTGTGTGCCGCCTAAAACTGCTGCAAGCGCCTGAATGGCTGTCCTTACTATATTATTATATGGCTGCTGCGCTGTTAAAGAGCATCCTGCTGTCTGTGTGTGAAATCGCATCTGCATTGAATGAAAGTCCTTTGGCCTGTATCTCTCTTTTATTTCCCTTGCCCAGATCCTTCTTGCTGCCCTGAACTTTGCAATCTCCTCAAAAAAATCATTATGGGAATTGAAAAAGAATGAAAGCCTTCCTGCAAACTCATCTATTCTCATGCCTGCCTTGATGCATGCATCCACATAGGTAAGGCCGTCTGATAAAGTAAAGGCAAGCTCCTGAACAGCAGTTGCGCCCGCCTCCCTTATGTGGTAGCCGCTGATGCTGATAGGATGCCACTTCGGTATATTCTTTATACAATAAGAAATAGTATCAGTTATTAACCTTACCGATGGTCTTGGCGGATATATCCACTCCTTTTGCGCAATATACTCCTTTAAAATATCATTCTGGATTGTCCCGCCAAGCTGCGATAATTGTATCCCTCTTTTTTCAGCAAGCGCAATATACATTGCAAAGATAACTGACGCTGGCGCATTGATGGTCATTGATGTTGTAATCTTATCAAGTGGTATATCTTTAAAAAGTCGCTCCATATCAGCGAGCGAATCAATGGCAACACCGCATCTTCCAACCTCTCCAGTTGAGCGGGGATGGTCTGAGTCATAGCCCATTAATGTCGGAAGGTCAAAGGCAACGCTTAATCCTGTCTGCCCTTTTTTAAGCAGATATTTGAATCTCTTATTTGTTTCATCTGCTGTGCCGTATCCAGCAAATTCCCGCATTGTCCAGATGCGGCCGCGGTACATGGATGGATAGATTCCCCGTGTGAATGGATACTCACCTGAGAAACCGAGGTCCCTTATATAAATGAAGTCTGGTATATCTGCTGGTGTATAGATTAGATCATCTATCAGCAGATTGGATACTGTTGTGAAGGCAGGAAGGCGCTCAGGCAGCAATTTAAGATTTGACCTGAGTAACTCGTCTGTCCATCGTTTTTTTTCAGCCCCGATCTTTTCTTTATTACTGTTTTTTCCCATCACCACCTTGTCAGGCGGGGAGCTTTACATATTTTTTTATTGCCTTTACCAGATCATTGGGATTAAATGGTTTTACAAGATATTCATTCGCTCCCTGCCTCAGCCCCCATACTTTATCGCTGGCCTGATTCTTAGAGGAAACCATAATAATAGGAATATCTTTATATGCAGGGTCCTTTCTCATATCCCTGCAGACCTGATAGCCGTTCTTTTTAGGCATAATAATGTCTATTACAGCAGCATCAAATTTTTCAACACGCATCTTATATTCAGCAGCCTCTCCATCCATAACAGTAACAGTATCATAGCCCGCCTCTTTCAATACCATTTCCACAAGCTGCAGCTCCGAATAGCTGTCATCAGCAATAAGTATCCTCGGCTTTCCACTACCTGATAAAGAGAACTTTGTCTGCTTCACCTCTGCCTGTAATACATGCTCTTTAACAGGCGGAGGTGTATATACCGGCTCAGCCCTCTTTTCTTCAACAAATCTCTTCGGCGGGTCATTTATCATTGATGTATAAAGAGAGACCATTGTTTTCATTATCTGCCTTGCAACCTCCAGCTTTGTCTTGCCTTTTATCTCAATGGTCTTAACCTTTCTTTCAAACTGTTCAAGATACATATCTATTATATATCCCTTGACCTCATATTGTGTGGTAGGTTGTAATAGCGGTATCTGTATGCCCTTTAGAGAAAGGTATCCCTGAACCTCATTGAAAAGCGTAGGAGACTTGTGGATTAATATAATTTCAGATGGTCTGTTGTTTACAGCAAATAGGGCATTTGTAATAGCCTCTGAGACCAATGGGGCATCCTCTCTTTCTCCAATGGCGCTCCCTACCACCCTGCCTGTTTCAAGATCCATAACTATCTCCCAGTTAAATGAGTATCCTTCGCCAAGAAATGAGAGAAGAATATTCTTGCCTTTAACAATCCATTGAATTCCCTTTTTATCTTCTTCCATAATATTATCACCTCACCATTCTATCCGGATGGAGCTTCGCTCCATTCCGAGACCCCCTGAAGTTACAATTTTATTATTTCAATATTTCCTGTTCTCCCCTTATACTGTCCTCCCTCCCTGAATATACCCTCTTTTATCATGATTAATTGCGGCCTGTGCTGTGTACAGGATGTAATTCCCATAATCCTCCTGCCAAAAAAAGGCCTTGTGCAGGATAAAGCCCTGTCAACTGCATCAATCTCAATGCCTGTGCACCCTGACAATATCCCGGTTGCAAATCTCTGGGCTATCCTCGGCATCACATCGCATCCCAATATTGTCTCGCCTGCAAAAATAATCTCTGGCCTTTTTTGCTCAATTATACCAGAAATCGCCTTTACAATGGAAGCTATTTTATAAGAAGTTGTATTTATACCCTCTAAAAGCAGAACTTCATCTGCCCCAAGATTTATTGCCTCTTTTGCTAAATTCTCGTCGCTTGCAAAAAATATTAACCAAACACTAACACCAACAACATCTGCAAACTCCCTTGCCTTGCCTAATATCTCTCTGCTCAGCTTTGTGATGCCTGCTTTGTCTGTCTCTCCAATTACAAGGATATTGCTGAAACTGATAGTCTTTTGCACTGTTTCGCCTGATTCGCTTACCTCAATTATTGCGCCAAGAGGGCAGCTATCTATGCAGATGCCGCAGTGGACACAGCTTTCAAAGAGCACTGCCTTATCACCTTCCATGCCTATTGCCCCGTAAGGGCAGGCAGGTATGCAGAGCTGGCAGCCGTTGCATTTTTCTATAATGATTTTTATTGGCATATTTTAATAAAGCACTAAATTCTAAATAGAATAAATCGAAGCGGAGAGAGGGGGAAACGGCGAAACGGAGACAAAAAATTTCCCCGATTCACCCCTTCCCCGATTCTCTGGTTCGCTTCCGAATTTAGGATTTCCCTCTCTTCTTCATCTCTTCGTCTTTTAAAACTCTTCGTAATACCTTCCCTATCATCGTCTTTGGCAGCTCTTTTCTGAATTCTATTTCCTTTGGCACTTTAAACTTTGCAAGATTTTTTTTGCAGTGCTCTATTATCTCCTCTGCTGTTGATGTTTCGCCGTTCTTTAAAACAATATACGCCTTTATCATCTCGCCCTTAAATTCTTCGGGTATGCCAACGACAACAACATCCTGCACCTTGTGATGCCTGAATATAACCTCCTCAACCTCCTTTGGATACACATTCTCGCCAACGGTCTTAATCATATCCTTTTTTCGCTCTTCTATATAAAAGAAGCCGTCCTCGTCCATCCTTGCTACATCGCCTGTATAGAGCCAGCCGTCCCTTAATGTGTTTGCAGTCTCATCAGACTTATTCCAGTATCCCTTCATCACCTGCGGACCTTTAATAATCAGCTCGCCAATCTCATTTATACCAAGAACCTTCTTGCTCGTTTCAACATCCACTATCTTAATATCCACATCTGGAAACGGCAGGCCGATGCTGCCTTTCACCCTCTTTCCATGGATAGGATTACAGTGTGTTACTGGCGATGCCTCAGAAAGGCCGTAGCCCTCAACAAGCTTCCCGCCTGTTAAGCTCTCAAATTTATTCTGCACCTCAACATGAAGGGTGCCAGCGCCGCTTATGCATATTTTTATTGATGAGAGGTCATATTTTTGTATCTTAGGAAAATTGTTTATTGCCACATACATTGCCTCTACGCCAATAAAAATCGTTGCCTTATGCTTGACAACAGCCTTTAATGCATCCTCTGTCTTAAATCTCGGCAGAAGCACAAGCGCAGCGCCTGTATAAATCCCCAGATTCATAATTGCTGTCATGCCGAATACATGAAAGAACGGCGTTACACCCAAGAATACCTCATTTCCATCTTTCAGGCTCGGCATCCAGTTTCTGCACTGCATAACATTTGCAATAAGATTTCTGTGTGTAAGGATTACGCCTTTTGGTATGCCTGTTGTGCCGCCTGTATACTGCAGAAGTGCAACATCATTA
Source organism: Nitrospirota bacterium (assembly GCA_016214425.1). Lineage (GTDB taxonomy): Bacteria > Nitrospirota > CAKKRA01 > 9FT-COMBO-42-15 > 9FT-COMBO-42-15 > 9FT-COMBO-42-15. The sequence continues at coordinate 514 of JACRON010000198.1, read as the reverse complement.
GATGCAACTTGAACAGACGGTGGCTCAGCCTTAGCTTCTTTTAAGAGCCTGAGGAGGTCATATACAGGAGGCTTCTTATCAACGCTTATTAGGTGGCCTTCAAGCAATGCCTTAATAGGATAGAGCAGTTTTAATAAAGGGGGAAGATAATCCTTTACGCCTGTAATTATAACCCTCTTGAGATTTGTATTTGCCAGAATATTTTTTATACGCGGGAAAAAGAGGTCTAAGGCAACAATGGTCTCAGCGCCTGAATCCTTCATCTGAACCTCTATCTCCCTTTCAACATACAATGGATTGGTCTGAACAACGATTGCGCCTATTCTTAGCGCGCCGTAATATGTAAATACTGCCTGCGGACAATTTGGAAGCATCAACGCCACACGGTCGCCCTTTTTTACACCGAGCGCAATAAGCGCATTTGCAAATCTGTTTGTAAGCTCATTTAATTCCTTGTATGTTATTTTTTTGCCAAAGAAAAAGATTGCAGGATTGTTTGGAAATCTTTCTGCTG
>JACRON010000124.1 GCA_016214425.1 Nitrospirota bacterium | reverse complement strand
TTCCAGAACCCTGTTCCATGTGAGAATCCTTGAAGGGAGGTTCATGCCAATGATTTCCTTTACAGCCTGAGCCTCATTCCCACCAATAACAGGTGTTCCAACCTCCAGCTCATTTATTCCAATGGAAGAGAGCAGGCTGGCAATCTCTACTTTTTCCTTTATGGTAAAGGCAACTCCGGGCGACTGCTCCCCATCCCTTAAGGTTGTATCAACAAGAGTGAACATATAAACCACTTAATATCTGAGGCTTAGAAAAGGGCAGTGGCCTGCAGATATCACAATCCTCCCTTTTATATATTTTAAACTCCTTAAACTCCATTCTTCCAGTATCAAAATAGAGGAGCCTGTTGAGCATTGGCTCTTTATAGCCTGTTAATATCTTTATTGCCTCTATACTCATAAGACAGCCGAGCATGCCTGACACAGCGCCTAAAACAGGAAATCCCAATTCTTCCCATTCAGGATTATCCTCCGGATACAAACAATTAAGGCACGGCGTTACGCCGGGGATGACATTAAATAAATAACCCTCCATCCCATTCATGGCAGCCTCAATCATTGGAATCCCCTGCCTTACACAGGCATTGTTTAGAATGCGGCGCTCATGAAAATTCGGGCGCGCAGATATTGCTATCTGAACCCCGCTTAGAAGTTTATCAATGTTATCCTCTGATGTCCTTTCATCGTATATCTCCACCTCTACATCAGGATTTATTTCTTCTATGGTTTTCTTTCCCTGCATAACCCTGCTTTTTCCAATCCAATCGTGCTTCATTAATATCTGCCTGTTCATGTTTGAGATGGTCAGATTTCCGTAATGGGCAAAGATCATCTTCCCGATGCCAGCAGCAGCAAGATAGACTGCAGCAGTTCCGCCAAGGCCTCCGATGCCTGCGATGAGCGCTGTTGATGCCTTTAGCCTTTTCTGATGCTCCAATGTGAAATCAGGCAGCATCATCTGCCTGCGGCAGCGCTCCAGCTCAATGTGATTTAATTCAGGAATAATTTCTTCAGTTTCTAAGACACAGCTTTCCATCATATTCCTCTTCTGCTAAACAATCATCTCAGTATATTCATCCCCGATTTTTGCAAATAGCATCTCAAGCTCCATATCCTTATCCTCGCCAAGAACGCCCAATGCATCTGCCCTGCACTGTCTGCAATGGCTCATCTGTGAGATATACTGTGAGCACCTCTTTCTCATCTTTGCCATCATCTCGTAACCTGGCCCCTTTAAGTCTTTGAATTCAGCCTGCGGGATAATGCTGGTAATATTCATTATAGATGCGCCCATCCCGCCTGCGAGCCTCGCAATCTCAGGGATCTCTGAATCATTTATTTCAGGGATATAAATGCTATTTACCTTAACAAGAAGCCCTGATTCGACAGCCATCTTTAAACCCAGCCATTGATTGCCTAAAAGCAAATCCGCTGCATCCGTGCCTCTGTAGATAACATTGTTATAGATGGCATGAGAATATATTTTTGCAGCGGTTTCTGCATTTACTGCATTTATTGTGATTGTTAAACTTCTGAGGCCTGCCTCAATAAGTTCGTCTAATTTATCCGGAAGCAGCAGGCCATTGGTTGAAATGCAGAGGATGAGCTCCGGAAATTTTTTATGAATGACTCTCATCACCTCAAATGCAGCGTCATTTGACAGCGGATCGCCGGGCCCGGCAATGCCGACGACTCTTATTCTTTCATCCCTCTCCACTGCAACATGCACACGCTCCACTGCCTCATCTACATCAAGAACCCTGCTTGACACACCAGGCCTTGATTCATTTGTGCAGTCATATTTTCTTATGCAGTATCTGCACTGGATATTGCATTCAGGGGCAACAGGAAGGTGTATCCTTCCATATTTATGATGCGCCTCCCTTGAGAAGCACGGATGGGTTTTCATAATATCATTCATCTCACACCTCTATATGCACATGGCATCTCTTTGTGCAGACCCTTGCGCATGCCTCGCAGCCAATGCAGTTTTCAGGATTTGCAACAGACATCACCTTGTTTCCCATGTCATCGCCGTATTCATCATCTCCCTCAAAAGGCTTCTCTATAAGCTTAAGCACATTCCTTTCACACACCTTATAACACCGGCCGCAGCCAATGCACTTTTCAACATCAATGGATTCAATAAACATGGGTATCCATGTTTTACCGCCCCGTGTATGACCGATTATCTGTGGCATGAATATTTTCCCTCCAAAATTTTTAATTTTTCATTTTAAATTTTTAGGCAATCGCCTCTCCATCCCTCTCGCCTGTCCTCACCTTTACAGCGCCCTCTACTGGAGATACAAAAATCTTTCCATCACCATGTTTGCCGGTCTGATTGACCTTGATTAATGATTTTACCACCTTAGTCACCACATCATCAGGCACAACTATGGTGATCATCCTCTTTGGCACATAGAGCGCAATTTTTGGCAGTGTATGCTCAATGGCATAGGTAGAAGGTGTGGATTTTAGCCTGACAGTCGTGGAAAAACTTTCTGGCATATCTTCGTCTATTTCAGCAAACATTGCGCCCTTTTGTTTTCCTCTTCCATCAACGCTCTGAATGGTGAGGGACGGA
>JACRON010000197.1 GCA_016214425.1 Nitrospirota bacterium | reverse complement strand
AGTCGTTGATGGAGAGTGGAAGCAGCATCATTTGATCCTTGTCTGTTTGAGAAAGAAATTTCATATGGCCTCCGTAGTTTTTCTTAAATTATACCACAGAAGGTATCTTCAAAGAAGGGACTTTTCACACAGCCTGTCGAGGGATCAACACCTCACGGTCCCCCTCCTTGCCGATGCTTGTCGAAACTGCCAGCCACCATTCGGTGGATACGGTCGGCCCAGTCCTGCACTGTTCTAGAGGTGTATAGCTGGGTCTTAAGGTCGCGGAGGCTGTCCAGCTCCGTTGGCCGGATGGCAAAAACCTGCCCTTTTCTATACAAGAAGAGTGCGTCAGACGGAAGGGAAATGACGCGGCCATCGTGCTGGTGATAGCGCACCGTAATGCCGAATACCACCCACGGCTCCCCGTCTGCCGGTCCTGTATCAACGAGGTACGAAAGGTTGAACGATGCGCTTTCGCGAGAAGGGATTTCGTATGTCTCGCCGCTCCAGAGCGTCGAGGGTTGATCGGGACGGAGAACGAGTTCCGCGCGCGGGCCACCATAGTAAGCGAAGCTATGGATGCGGGCATACTCCTTGGTCGAAACGTCAAACACTTTGATCGCGTTAACCGTCATATTCCACAAGGAAAACAGTACCTGGAAACGAGACTCTCTTGCCCGTACACCTTCGACTACGAAACTCACCGTGTTCGGCATTGGATCGGCGGGCTTGGACGACAAAGAGAGCCCGACGATCGTTTGGGCTTGGATCAACGTGCCGACGTTCGCACCCTGACCGACAACGATTGACTGTTGCCTTTCAGACGGTTTGTCCGTCTTGGGCTGAGTTGGGGGCTTCGGAGGGGCCCAGATTAGTGTGAGCAACAAAGCCGCACTACTGACGATGATCACCGACAGGATCACCTTGGGTATCGGAGGCAATGTTGCCAGCCACGGTATCAGTTTCTGAAGCTCTTCCAGTGCTTTCATGTTGTTCTATGTCGCCTAATGCGGCGGTAAGCGGCCGCCCGAAGGGCGAGTCCGTCTTGACTGCCTGGTTCCCTGCCCGAGCGGAGCGAGGGCAGCAGGCAGTCGCCGCTTACCGCCGCATTCCCTACCGAGCGAAGCGAGGGAGGGAACGATTGCCTTCAGCGGCGGCGTTTACGCCGTCCGCTGGAAGGTATTGTTAGCCAAAAGCTTTTTCATTTAAGAAGTTTTATCCCATCAAAAAACCTTTCAAATTCTGGCTGTAATAATTGCGAATAATTCCGGGTGCTATCTTCTGACCTTGCTGAAGTGGCATAAATAACATAAATAATTTCCTCTTCTGGAAACAGTACACGCGTTACCCAAACATCCCGCAATATACTTTCATATGAGTGCCCTCTGCACAACTGAGGAGCGGGTAAGAAGAACCTATCTTCCAACATGATGTCAGAAGTTTTTCTATATAATCTTGCCATACTCGCACTCGCAAGTCGGGCAGTAAAACTCCTGCTTTTAGGTCCAAGATATGTTTGACACCGAACTGTAGAAAAATATGATTCGCTTTGGAAAGGCACTGAAATAAGTGGTCGCTCCAATTTTTCAACATGGATTTCTTCATAGAATGCTTGTTTATTGCCGTACATTTTTGACCATGTAATATCATCTTTATAACCGATATTCCTTGCCATTTCTGTTGCTCCTATTTCTGGATGATAAAAGGCACTGAAATTATCAGGCTTATATATGTACGTTCCGCACCATGCAAGATAATTTGGTGATTCTGGATTCCAGAGGGTTGAACAGCCGAAAGAGTCACTGTTCCCACATATGAAACCTGCAATGCCAGTGGCAGAAATACCATTCTTCCTCCATACCCAAGTGAGGTCTCCCCAACATGATTTTTCTATCCACCCGGTAGGAATTTCTGTAAAGGCAACCCTGAAAGGAGGATTTATGACTCTCCTGCTACGCTGATAAAGATTAAAAAAGCGCTTTGCAACCAGACTGCTAATGAAATGGGGCAGATTTGGCATTTCGATATCCTTTATGATGTCTGGCTAACGTTCAGGGTAACCAGCCGCGCGAAAAAGCTAACCCGCAAGGCTGCTGCAGTTCTCGCGGTCTGGTTGACCCTGTGGTTAGGTGACGTCATTTTGTTTAGTCTTATTGTCGTCATATTCAGGATAGAGCTTTGAAAAACATTCTGGACATATTCCGTGACTGAAGCTGGTAGTCGTCTTTTGTGTGATATAAGATTCTATTGGCTGCCAAGAATCCATCTTCTTGGGATCTGAATCAGTCTTTCGGATTTTTTTACAATTTGAACAAACTGGCAAAATGCTTTCTAGAGTTTTGATCGTGTTAAGCGCGTTGTCTAGGTGGCGCACATAAATGAACAAAATCCCGAATAGAACAATACTAACAAAACAAGTAACGCCTCCTACAATCAAGTGTTCTTCATCAAAGTATGGAATATCTGGGTGGAGGATAAGATCAACCAGTGCGTTGAGATTGCTCATAACTATTATGACTGTAAGATAAATGGTAGTTTGAAAGGCAGTGCTTTTGGCAATTTTTGCTAAATATTGAGAACGCTGAAGTCTCATGGCTGTCCTCCTGAGTAGTTGTATAATGGTTCACATAACATTTATTTTTAAACTGCTTCTGCATTTGATTGAATTATATTTTCAAAAAAAGCGCCTTGTCAATGTTTGTGTAGATTATGTCGTCTGTCATCATCATCGGAAAATACCCTCTCCTTATTGTTTCCCCTCTGTGTTATATGGTGAGGGTATCCCTCTGCGCATACTCTTGCAATTCTCGGCATGGGGTATTATGCTATATAAACACTGCAAACTTATCAAGAAATATGGGAAGTGTTCCTATGTTAATTTATTAACCTATGTGCAGGACAAAAATCAGTTCCTGCAAACCTGTTGCTGGGTTTCAGTAAGGAAGGACGGAATCCCTTCCTGCAGGATGTTCACCCGCTCACCGAATCGGCTGACGAACCCCCACCGTATATTTGTCATTTCATAGGCGGAGATCTTCTCTCCATCAGAACCGGGTTTTATCTTCCAGCCAGCCTGTTTCAAACGGAGATCCAGATCCTGCGGGGCGTATTCATTAGTCCAGAGGCGGAGGTCACTTAAGGAAATGGGGATTTCGGCTACGGGGACATTGCGGACATATTTTAGATAGCTGATCTCCCAAGTGCACCGTGAGGTCAAGGTCAGCAGGATTGGCTCCCGCTGTTGTTCCTGCAGCCAGCGGAGTTCCTTGTGCCCTTCTCCATCCCACAATCCTCTGCCTCCTGTACGCGCCTCTGATTCCAGTTGCCTGAACAGGTCAAGGTGTTTAAAGTGATACTTGACATAGGCAAACCCGAACCCCTGTTTGATAATCTCCGCATTAAGCATCCGGCCGTCCGGAAGGTAGATGTAAGCCAGCAGCCGATCGTATTTATCCAACCGCTGCCAGTCGAATTCCAGACGGACGACTTTCCCCTCCGCCAGTGTTTTCGTGAATCGTGTGGCCTCGTCTGCGAAGTACTGGACTGGCTTAAGGGGGTGCGCGGTTTCCGGTGTGTCCACGCCGATGAGGCGCACTGTATATTGGTCTCCCCTGTAACGGATGGAGATCGTGTCGCCATCCGCCACCTTTTCAACCAGTACTCCTTCCAGAACCGTTCCTCCTGGATCAGGACGGTGATAGAGGATCTGGATGGCATCCGGAGATTGGAGGATGATTTCCGGCTTACCCTGATACTCCTTGATTTTTCCCGTGATACGAACCCGCTTGTTGAGATAGTGCTTTTCAGGACTTTCGGGGAACTTGTGGAAATCTCTGGCAAAGATCACTGCGGTGAAATACCTCTTCCAGTTCGGATGAAAGTTCAGAAAGACGGCTTTTCCGGAGTTATGGCTTCTTACGACCACTCCTTCCACTGTTTTAAACTCTCCGTAGTAGCGGTGGGCATCTTCCCATGATATGACATCCTGGGCTTCAGATAGGGACAGTTCTCCTGTGTAAATCGCTCCCATGAGGATGATGATGGTAGACAGGAAGAGGATAATGATTCGTTTATCTAATAAAAACATTTTTGGCTTTTTCTAACTATGGCCTAACATTTACTTTTATGCTTATTTCACTTAATATTTGAATTTTATATTTAAAAGGGGTAACTGTCAATAATTCATATAAATATTGTTGAAAATGAACACCAATTTACCTTCAATGAGCAGATAATTTGTTATATACGCATTGCGTCTATCCTTCCATTTTGGAGGTATAAATATGATCTATGTATGTCACCCTGAACTTGTCTCAGAGCCTGCCCCGAACTTGTTTCGGGGTCTCATAACCTATTGAATTCATTAGATTCTGTCTATAACTCGTAGAGAACCAAGTTCAGAATGGCGGTTACAAACGAGATTTTTCGCTGAGCCTGTCCCTTCGTTACACTCAGGGCAAGCTCTGAGCGAGATTCTTCGTCCCGATTCTGATCGGGACTCAGAATGATAAGCGAAGGGCTCAGGACAAGCTTCAGCTCAAACCTCAGACGCCGTCCTGAACGAAGTGAAGGGATGACATTTTGGAAAGTCTGCCGTCCCGTTTTTCAAATATTAAAAAATTTGGGGGAACGAATTTCTCCTTTCTATTGTCTAAATAGTAAAACAAATAAAAAGAAAGGAGGAAGAAATGCGTTACGCAGTAATATTACTTGCAGCCGTACTTATATTGTCTACGTCGATTGCCTATGCCCATTGGGGAGGTAATGTGGACATAGAAATTGTCTCTGATAGGGGGTATAGATTACCGACTTTACCTTTCAAGGACTTAGAAAAAGATAGTACGCACATAGTAAAGAGATACCTTGAGGCAAGAAGAGGTGAAAACTACAGCATCGTTGTAAGAAACAATATGCCTGAAAGGATAGGGGTTGTTATCGCTGTCGACGGAAGGAATATAATCAACGGTAAGAAATCGTTTCTCAAAAATAGCGAGACGATGTATATTGTGAATCCCTACGGTTCTACGAAGCTTGAAGGCTGGAGGACGGATCAGAATACCGTGCATAGATTCTATTTTACCGATTTAAAAGATTCGTATGCCATGAGGGCCTTTGAAGACACCTCGGCAATGGGAGTGATTGCGGTTGCAATATTCAGGGGAAAGGATAGACCGAGAATATTTTATGAAAGAGAGATACATAAAGAGAAGGCTGCGCCATTCGGCAGATTAAAGAATTTTGAGAGCGGTGCCGCCGGAACAGGTTTCGGAGATGAGAGATACTCTCCTGTAATAAAGGTTGAGTTTGAACCTGAAGGCAATCCTTTTAAAAAGATACTGGTAAAGTACGAATGGCGTGAATCCCTCTGCAAAAAAGGACTTCTCAAATGCGAGCCTGAGGAAAGAAACAGACTCTGGGATGAAGACAAATATGCCCCCTATCCGCCCGGCTATAGAGACCCTTAAATCCTAAGATTAAATAGATTTTTAATTGCAAAGGGGCTGTTCCAAACCACATAGCCCCTTTGATTTTTTGAGGTTAGATGCTGAAAAAAGTTCGAGATGACAGTCTAAAAAAGAGATTCTTCCCCTTCGTTTCACTCAGGGTCAGAATGACATGCAAGGGTTGAGAATGACATACTTTAATGTCTCCCCTTCTAATCAACAACCCCTATTCTTTTTGGTGGCCAGTAGCGGAACATGGCCTTGGCGATGATATTCTTTTTGGGCAGAAAGCCCCAGATATGGCTATCGTGGCTGTTTCTGCGGTTGTCACCGAGGACAAAGAGATAGCCCTCAGGGATCCGAAATGGAGGCAGGGTATAGTCCGGGGGCTGTTTGATATAGGGTTCTAAGAGAGGTGTTCCATTTCGGAAAACATTACCATTTTTTACTTCAATCCAATCACCCTCGATTCCTATCACCCTTTTGACAAATCTTGGTGCATTGGTATAGGCCCATTCAGGTGGGGTGAAAACAACAATGTCGCCTGGTTCCGGGTTTGTAAATCGATAGATAAACTTATTGCTCAGGATGCGGTCATTCTCGGCAATTGTAGGGAGCATTGAGCCGGATGGAATAAGGTATCCCTCTACAACAGCAACCCGTACTACGAGTGAGAGTGCCAAGGCAATCAAAATTGACTTTACATACTCCTTAAATTTTTCCATCAAGCCCTCTTGTAAGATATTTTTAAGACCGTTGCCCCAGCTACTAATCGAATCTAAGTTTTTGATAATTCGTACTTAACGGATAAGAGTCTATCGTAAAAATCAGCGGGGCGGTTTACCGCATCCGCTGATTTTCTTGTTTGGGCATTCATCGATTAATTGATACTTTCCCTTCATTGTATTTATGTATCAGCATTGAGATAAGGGATTGATACGGAATGCCCTCTTCGATAGCTTTCGACCGAATTTTCTTTAAATCTCGTTCAGTCATTCGTATATTGATTCGCTTTTGTTTGTTCAGGCTATAGCGGGCATATTCCTCGTACTGTTTTTTTTCTTTTTTAGTGAGGTCCGAAATCCATTCTTCCTTTTCAAGTGATTTTGCCAGTTCCCTCTCGTCCTTGTCCAAATACGCTGCCTTTTTCATTTTTTACCTCCTAAGTACTTTTTTGTTGCTTTGCTGTTTGGTATTATTGTCTTTAAAAATATTTTTTCATTATCTTCAACATATGGCACCGAGTAAATATAATCTTCTATTCTTACCAAAAATATTTTCTGATTCGGATATTTTGCCGGATTCGGATGTTTAACCCGGTCAACCAGATCACCCAATGCTATTGCCAGTTCAACCTGTTCAAATGACACTCCTCGCGCTTTCTTTAGAAGCTCGTTCTTCTCATCATCCCAATCATAATATTTCATGAACGTGTGCCTATTGTATTCTTTTATAGAATAGCAAGAATTTCTATTTCTGTCAAATCATTTTTATTTATCACGGTAACAACCAAAATTGTGGTATAGGTTACCCCGCGCTTCTACCCGTAATGAGTTGTTAAACAGTTTTTCGGCAGTCCACTACCGCCATATGTAGGCTTCGAGTTAGAATCACAGCCCGCAATAAGCGGCCGCCCGAAGGGCGAGTCCGTCTTGACTGCCTGGTTCCCTGCCCGAGCGGAGCGAGGGCAGCAGGCAGTCGCCGCTTACCGCCGCATTCCCTACCGAGCGAAGCGAGGGAGGGAACCAGTTATTATCTGAACAACTATGGCAGAGGCTATCACAGGTTTTATGTTCTGTCAATAAAGAAATTGCTTGACGTATCTGATAAATTTTATTACACTTTCTTCGGGACTAATATGCAAAATTGAATATTAGTCCCTTTGGGTGTTAGCCACTTATGCAAATTATTCCAGCCGATATTTGGGAACAATATGCTGCCGTTCTTAAAAAACGGGCGATCCATGCCTCGCACCATGCCGATTACAGGAAGTGGCTGCGGTATTATCTTGACTTCCGCAGCAAATACCCGCTTCCTGATTCCCGGTCGGAGCATGTGCGTTTGTTCATCCAAAAATTACGGGAAAAGAAACAAACGCCGGAACAGCAGAAACAGGCTGCGCATGCACTGTCTCTTTATTTTGAGATTCTGCGAAATAAATATAATAAAACCCCTCTTGCTCAAATCAATACTGAAAAGACAGTAACAGCAGCAACCCCCTCCACCCCCAGTAATCATAACTCCCCCTATCCCCCTCTTATCTTAAGAGGGGGTGGCGAAGCGGGGGGCGTTACTATTAAAGGAGAATCTTCCACGAGGACTGCGGCGGCACAGCGATCATCATCACGAACATATAGCAGCGATATCGTGCAGGATTCTGTTCCGCCTCCATCGGCTGGAAAACGTTTTAATGAATGGCGCTGTCTTGCAAAATCCGGATCTCCGTCATGGGATAAGATAATTGACACGCTGGCGGCAGAGATCAAAACGCGGCACTATTCCCGGAAAACGCTCAAGACATACGCGGACTGGAGCCGCAAATTCCAGAGCTATCTGCGAAACAAGCCTCCTGACGAATTGTCAGCAACAGATGTCAAATCATATCTCACTTATCTGGCGGTGAACTGCAAGGTTGCTGCTTCAACACAGAACCAGGCGTTCAATGCTTTGCTGTTTCTGTACCGCCATATTCTAAAAAAAGATTTCGGTGATCACAAGGACATTCCCCGCGCAAAAAAATCGAAGTATATCCCGGTTGTCCTTTCCCGAAAGGAGATAGACTCAGTCTTGAAACATCTGAGGCATCCCTACGATCTGGCGGTCAAATTGTTGTACGGATGCGGGCTTCGTCTATTCGAATGCGTGAAATTACGGGTGAAGAATTTCAATTTCGACGCAGGAATCCTTACGTTACATGGGAAGGGCAGTAAAGACCGTACAGTTCCAATACCCCAGAAGATCATGCCTGAGTTAACGGCACAGTTTGAACTAATAAAAAAACTTCACGATGCGGACATTGCAGCGGGCTACGCGGGCGTCTTTCTTGATGATCAGCTTGAAAAGAAATATCCAAAAGCCGCAAAGGATTTTATCTGGCAATGGTTCTTTCCGCAGCAATCGTTGACTTTCATGGAGGGAACGAAGGAACGGCGGCGGTATCATCTGCATGAAAAGCATGTGCAGGAAGCTCTTTACGAGGCTGTCCGGCGGGCGAAGCTCACTAAACGCGTTACGTCCCACACCTTCCGCCACAGCTTTGCGACGCACCTGCTTCAGGCCAATTATGATATACGCACTATCCAAGAACTTCTCGGACATAGTGATGTGAGAACGACAATGGTCTACACGCATTGCGTCCCGAGCAGAACAGTAAAAGAGGCAAAGAGCCCGCTTGATTTTTGAGCTAATGAATATGGGTTGCAGGGTCACAAACAGATCCAATCCACGATGTTTTGTACCCCTGTGGCAAAGAAAAATATACTTGGCGTAAAGAGCCCGCTTGATAGAATCTGAAATAATTAATGGTACAGGAGATAGTTTATGTTTTTCTCTGGAGTAAGTCCAACAAAAGAAGATGCCTTGTATGTCAGGATGAAGGCGCTTGGCATCTTTAAAAAGGATGTTATTGAAAAGTTCATCCGCTCATCTGGCAAGGGCGGCCAGCATGTAAACAAGGCATCTACCTGCGTTTACCTGAAACATATACCAACAGGGATTGAGGTTAAGGTTATGAGGGAGAGGTCTCAGTCCTTAAACCGTTTTTTTGCTTGGAGGCTTTTGACTGATAAGATTGAGGAGATGATAAAAGGCAAAGAGAGCAAGAAGCAGCAGGAAATAGAGAAACTTAAACGTCAGAAGCGAAAAAGGTCTAAAAGGGCAAAGGAGAAGATGCTAAAGAATAAGAAACACCTATCAATGAAAAAGGCGCTTAGAAAAGGACAAATTGATATAGCGGAGTGAGAGTTTCCATCAACAAAACCCCTTTTAAAAATTAATGACTTATGTTAATATATTTAAATCGTAATGAGTTATGCGTTATGGGTTGCTTAATTACGGAGACCTTGAAACAAGTTCAGGGTAATATTTGGGAGGTTTAATAAATAATGGCTATAGAGGGGATTAAATTAATAAGGGATTTCAGGGAAAAGAGGGATGCCATAGCAAAAAGGCTTGATGAGCTAAGGGGGCATCTTTGACCTTGATAAGAAAAAGGGTCGTGTTGATGAGATAGCAAAAAAGATGGAGGCGCCTGATTTCTGGGGGGATAAAGAGTCTGCACATCACCTTGTTAAGGAAAAGGCACACCTATCAAAGTCTGTTGACAACTGGAATAAACTTGAAAAGGACTTTGAAGACCTTGATATACTAATAACACTTTCAGAAACAGAGGAGGATTCAAGCCTTTATACTGAAATTGATGCGCTTTTAAACACGATTGCAATTGGCATAACGCATCTTGAGATAGAGCTGATGCTCTCTGGAGACAATGACATTAATAATGCCATTGTTTCTATTCATCCGGGCGCAGGCGGAACAGAGTCGCAGGACTGGGCAGAGATGCTTTTTAGAATGTATACCCGCTGGGCAGAAAGACAGGGCTATAAGGTAGAGGTGCTTGATTATCAGCCTGCTGATGAGGCAGGGATAAAGGGTGTTACCTTTGCTGTAAATGGCGATTATGCCTACGGCTATCTAAAGGCAGAGGCAGGTGTTCATAGGCTTGTAAGGATATCGCCATTTGATGCAAATAAAAGGAGGCACACATCCTTTTCATCTGTATTCGTATATCCTGAGATAGAAGAGGATATAGAAATAGAAATAAATGAGGATGACCTGCGGATTGATACATACCGTGCAAGCAGCGCCGGAGGCCAGCATGTCAATAAGACAGATTCAGCAGTAAGGATTACGCATATTCCTACTGGAATTGTTACACAGTGCCAGAATGAAAGGTCGCAGCTCAAGAATAAACAGGTGGCAATGAAGGTATTAAAGGCAAAGCTTTATGAACTTCAGCAGAGGGAGCAGCAGGAAAAACTTGATAAGATAACAGGCGAGAAAAAAGGCATATCATGGGGAAGCCAGATACGTTCATACATATTCCAGCCATATCAGATGGTAAAAGACCACAGGACAAATATTGATATAGGAAATGTTCAGGCAGTAATGGACGGCGATATTGATAGATTGATAGATTTATAGAGGCATATCTGATAGCACAGAAAGGAAAGTAATAGGAATGGGGATGGAGAAGAAAGAGGAACAAAAGGATATAAATGAACTGGTGCTGCAAAGGAGAAAGAAGCTTGAGCAGATAAAGGCATCAGGCATAAACCCCTATGGAGAGAGGTTTGAGAAAAAGGACTCTGCAAAGGAGCTTTTAAACAAATATCATAATTCCACCAAAGAGGACTTGGAAAAGAACAGGGTTGACTGCATCACTGCTGGCAGGATTGTTGCGTTAAGGAATTTTGGCAAGGCAGCATTTGCGCATATACAGGATGGAACAGGAAGGATTCAGATATATGTTAAGAAGGATGTTGTTGGCAATGGAAAATACACCTTCTTTGATAAGATGATAGATATTGGGGATTATATCAGTGTCAAAGGTTTTTTATTCAGGACAAAGACAAACGAGCTTACAATTGAGGCAGAGGATTTTAAGCTTCTTTCAAAATCACTTCGCCCCCTTCCGGAGAAATGGCACGGCCTGACTGATGTTGAAATCAGATACAGGCAGAGATATGTTGATTTGATTGTGAATCCAGATGTGCGGGATGTCTTTATAAAAAGAAATAAGATAATCAAAACCATCAGGAATTTTTTGGATGAAAAGGGTTTTCTTGAGGTTGAGACGCCGATGATGCAGTCTATCCCAGGCGGTGCTACTGCAAAGCCATTTGTTACACACCACAATGCGCTCGGCATTGACCTGTTTTTAAGGATTGCGCCAGAGCTTCATTTAAAGAGGCTTATTGTTGGTGGTTTTGAAAGGGTCTATGAGATAAACAGGAATTTCAGGAATGAGGGCATATCCACAAGGCACAATCCTGAATTTACCATGCTTGAATTTTATATGTCTTATGCAGATTATAATGATCTGATGAACCTGACAGAGGAAATGTTTGTTCATACAGCAAAAGAGGTCTGCGGAAGATTAAAGATTGAATATACAGGCAAGGAGATTGACCTAACCCCGCCATGGCAGAGGCTGACATTAAAAGAGGCAATATGCAAGTATGCTTCATGCAATCCATCTGAGCTTTCCGATTTTGCTCAGGCAAAGGCGCTTGCAAAGAGGCTTGGCATAGATATTAATGACGCAGATACCTATGGAAAGGTAATAAATGAAATCTTTGAGGCAA
>JACRON010000196.1 GCA_016214425.1 Nitrospirota bacterium | reverse complement strand
AAAGAGGTAAGAGAGAGGTTTGGAGTGATAAAAGGGTAAATAATGTATAGAAATTCTAAAGAAGGGCGAACATAAAGTTCGCCCCTACAGAATATTAAATAATTCAGTAGGGGCGAATCTTGTATTCGCCCTCAGGAATTTGGAATTTGTTTTTAAAAAATTATGGGTTTTTCAATTGCATTAGCAGGAAAAGGGGGAACAGGAAAGACCAGCATTGCAGGGCTTTTAATAAGGTATCTTACTGAAAAGAGAAAAGGGCCCATACTTGCAGTAGATGCAGATGCAAATGCTAATCTTAATGATGTCCTCGGTGTAGCTGTTACAGATACTGTTGGCCATATCCGCGAAGAGGCATCAGAAACAGCAGGAGGAAGGCCTGCTGGCATGTCCCTTGATGAGTATTTTGAGTTCAGGGTGAATCAGGCATTGGTTGAGGCAAAGGGTTTTGACCTGATTGTAATGGGAAGGCCTGAAGGGCCAGGATGCTATTGCGCTGCGAATCATATTATAAGGAGGTATACTGACCATCTTTCTGATAGATACCCCTATCTTGTAATGGACAATGAGGCAGGCTTAGAGCATCTGAGCAGACGGACAACGCAGGATACAGATTTACTTATTGTTGTAAGTGATTCAAGCATCCGGGGACTTAAGGCAGCAGAAAGGGTCTTTGAGCTTGTTTCCGAATTGAAACTCAGGATTAAGAGGTCAGTATTGATTGTAAACAGGGCGAATGGAGAGGCCATTAATCCAGAACTTATGAATGCAATAAGGGCAGACAATATGTCTCTATCAGGCGTTATTCCTTCAGACGAGCTGATATTTAAATATGACTTGGAGGGCAGGCCATTGATTGATCTGCCGGCAGATTCAAAGGCAGTAAAGGCAGCGTATGCAATCTTTGATAAATTGGCTATTCCTTAAACCGACAATCCCCCCTACCCCCCTTTACTAAAGGGGGGTAGGGGGGATTAAGGGAGGTAAATATGAAGGTAATAAAAGGTAAGACAAAAATAGCAATCATAGGCGCAGGTGTTGTTGGAAGCGCAGTAGGATACATCTTAAAAAACAAGGGCTATAAAATCGCAGGAATAGCAAGCAGGAGATTAGAGTCTGCAAAGAAGGCGGCTTCATTTATTGGAGAGGGGGAGATTTTTAAGGATATTGTATCTGCTGCAAAAAGCGCAGATATAATATTTATTACAACACCTGATAAGGTGATTCAGGAGGTCTGCGATAAGATTACAGAGAATGGAGGATTTAAGAAAGGCGCTATTATTGTTCACATGAGCGGCGCATTGCCGTCAACTATACTGAACAGCTCCAAGAGATTAGGCGCAAAAATAGTTTCAATACATCCCTTGCAGAGCTTTGCAGACCCAAAAGAGGCTGTATTCTCTTTGCAGGGTTCATACATTGGCATTGAAGGCGATAAGGATGCGCTGATAGAGGCAAAAAAGATTGTAAAAGCGCTCGGCGGCAGGCACATTGTAATATCAGCAGACACCAAGGCAATGTATCATGCAGGCGCAGCAGTTGTGTCAAACTATCTTGTGGCTATCATTGACCTTGGTGTAAAGATATACGAGGCAGTCGGCATACCAAAGGAGACAGCATTGCAGGCATTAATGCCGCTTATTAAGGGAACGGTCAGCAACATTGAAAGACTGGGCATACCAGGCGCATTAACAGGCCCGATTGCAAGGGGCGATGTATCTGTTGTTGAGATGCACCTTGAGGAGATGAGGAAGAACCTTCCCCACATGTTCAGGCTTTTTACAGAACTCGGAAGACATGCTGTAAGGGTGGGAAGCGAGAAAGGCACATTATCAAAAGAAGATGGCGAAAAGCTGCTTAATGCATTAACAAGAAAGGTTGTATTTTTAAATCCGATAAGTGAAATAAAGGTTATACCAAGGACATCAAGGGGGAGTTATAGGCTGTAAAAAATGAGTAAAGAAACCCCTCACCCTAATCCTCTCCCCAAAGGGGAGAGGAAATAAAAGCAATAACTTTCTCCATTGATGGGAGATGCGAACAATTTTCCCTCTCCCCTCTGGGGAGAGGGAAGGGTGAGGGGATTGAAAGGAGATTCAGTTAATGATTATCATTGGTGAGAGGATAAGCATAATTGCTAAAAAGGTAAGGGATGCAATGATGAGCAGGGACAAGAAGCCCTTGCAGGAGCTTGCATTAGTCCAGATGAAGACAGGCGCAAATTATCTTGATTTAAGCATCGGGCCTGCAGAAGATGGCGGCGAGGAGCTGATGGACTGGGGAGTAAAGGCGCTTCAGGAGGCTGCACAGCTTCCATTATGCATTGACACAACAAATCCTAAGGCAATGGAGGCAGGCTTAAAGGCGCATAATAATAAATGGGGAAGGCCAATAATAAACTCTGCATCAGGCGAGGAAGAAAGATTGAATAATATGATGCCTCTTGCAGCTCCTGTTGCATTTTCACAGGACAAGTGTTTTGAGTCAATAAGGGCAATAAGGCTCTTTAAGGAGCTTAATGATCCGCCGATGAAGACAGTAGTCGGCTTGAGCAATATTTCAAATGGAGCGCCAAAGGAATTAAGGGGTTTGATAAACAGGACATTTTTAACATTATTGATGTATGAAGGCCTAACAGCAGCCATTATTGACCCAACAGACAAGGAGATGATGGCAACTGTAAAGACAACAGATATTTTATTGCAGAATACGATGTATGCACATTCGTATCTGGAGATGTGAGGAAAAAGGGTTCAAGGATTCAGGGGTTCCCCTTGAATCCTTGCCCCCATGAACCCTATTTAGTAAATTTTTCAGGAGGATATTATGGCTTTTACAATACCAAAAGAAAACTATAATGGAAAGGTATACGAGGTAGAGCTTGGTGTTGGCGACAGGGCAATAAAGATTGGCGGTGAGTCAACGTTGCCGTTCCTTTCCTTTGAAGGCGATATGCCGAACAGGCCTGCTATAGCAATAGAGATTCAGGATATTGCGCCTGATGACTGGCCTGAGACAGTAAAA
>JACRON010000123.1 GCA_016214425.1 Nitrospirota bacterium | reverse complement strand
CTCAATAACCTTTTTTGCCCTGAGCGCTAAGCTTGGTATCCTTTCTATTGAGTAGACCTGTCTTACAAGTTCAGCTAATATTGCAGCCTGATAACCTGAGCCTGTGCCTATCTCAAGGACTATTTCGCTGCCGTTCAGCTCAAGGGCCTCTGTCATTAACGCAACCATATACGGCTGCGATATGGTCTGCCTCTCGCCGATTGGCAAGGCATAGTCGCCATAAGCCCTGTCCTGAAATGCCTCTTCTACAAAGAGGTGTCTGGAAACCTTTCTCATAGCAGAAAGAACGCGGTGGTCGCTTATCCCCCTGGGGATAAGCTGCTCATCAACCATCCGCTGCCTTGCAGATTCAAAGTTCATCCGGCAGTCCCTGCCACAGTCAGCCTTTTTTTGATTTCCCGTGCTGCTGCTACACCTGATGCAGATGCCTGAATAAGCCCCCTGCTTACCCCAGCGCCATCGCCGACTGCAAATAGATTCGGCACCTCTGTCTCCAGACTCTTTGTAAGTTTTATACGCATTGAATAAAACTTGACCTCCAACCCGTAAAGGAGCGTATGCCTTGAATTTACACCAGGTGAAATATTATCCATTGCCTCAAGCATCTCAAGGATGTCTGACAAACAGCGGTACGGTATGGCAAAGCTCAGGTCGCCGGGTGTTGCATCCTTAAGCGAAGGATTTACAAGGCCCCTCTTTATCCTCTCTGGAGTAGACCTCTTCCCCATCTTTAAATCACCAAGGCGCTGAACAATTATGCCCCCTGAAAGCAGGTTGGCAAGCCTTGCTATATATTCGCCATACGCAATAGGCTCATGAAAAGGCTCTGTAAAGAATGTGCTTACAAGGATGGCAAAATTTGTATTCTCTAATTTTTTCTCTGCGTAGCTATGTCCATTTACAGTTGCAATGCCGTGATTGAACTCCTTAACCACCTCGCCATAGGGATTCATGCAGAATGTCCTTACCTGGTCGTCAAATTTTTTTGAATAGTAGATTAATTTAGCCTCGTATGTGGCGTCTGTTAATTCTTTCATAACAGTTGCCGGCACCTCAACACGGACGCCTATATCAACAGGGTTATTGATGGTAGTAAGTTTAAGCCTCTTTGCCTCCTTTTCAAGCCATGACGCGCCAACCCTTCCTGGCGCAAGGATAATATATTCTGCAAAGAGCTCCTCACCCTTTCCTGTCTTAACGCCTATTGCCTTGTTATCCCTTACGATTACCTCGTCTATCTCAGTGCGAAGCTTGATTTCTATCTTATCGCTCAAAACCTCATATAGGCCCTTTAAAAATGGTATGCTCCTGTCGCTGCCAAGGTGCCTTATCTTTGAAGGAACTAATTTCAGGTCATATTTAATTGCTGCATCAATAAACTTCTGCACCCTCTTTTCATTTGTGCCGTATATCTCCGTTGGCGCGCCGTGAGAAATATACAGGTCATCAACATACTTGATAAGTTCAGAGAGCTTCTCCTCATCAAAATACTGATTTAGAAAGCCGCCTATCTGTGTAGAGAGATTTAATTTGCCATCGCTGAATGCGCCTGCGCCGCCCCATCCGCACAAGAGGCCGCAGAGATTGCAGTTAAATTCAGCGCAGGGTCTGTTCTTTATTATAGCAGGGCAGGAGCGGTGCTCAATATCACCGCCCTTGTCTATAAGCAGCATCTTCAAACCTGAATTCAGCTTAACTAGTTCTAATGCAGTAAAGATGCCGCCAGGTCCAGAGCCGACTATTATTACATCGTAATTTTTCATAAATTAGCCGTTGCCGTTGTTAAATTTAATATTCCACTTTTTCAAATCATCAATTACAGCGTAATTTGTCAAATCAAGGCAGAGCGGTGTTACAGAAATCATGTTCTCCTCTATTGCAGCAAAGTCGCTATCCTCCGTCTTTTCCCATGACATCCTGCTGCCGCCTATCCAGTAATACTTTCTGCCGCGGGGGTCAATATTCTCTATCACTGAATTTCTGTCGTATATCCTCTTTCCCAGTCTTGTAATCTTTACACCCTTTATCTCTTCTCTGCTGACATTTGGAACATTTATATTCAGAAGCGTATCCTTGGGCAGACCCTTTTTCAAGATTGTCTTTGTAAGTTTCACTGCAATACTGGCAGCAGCCTCAAATTTATAATCTACATCTGCAACAAGGGATACTGCAATGGATGGCACACCAAGTATCGTCCCCTCAATTGCAGCAGATACCGTGCCTGAATATGTAACATCCTCGCCAAGATTGCCGCCCTTGTTTATGCCTGAGACCACAATATTTGGCGGAGTTTTTAATATACCGTTGATTCCAAGATTCACGCAGTCAGTAGGCGTTCCATTGCCTGCAAAATATCCCTTCTCTATCTCCTCTAACCGCAAGGGCTTGTGCAGGGTAAGCGCATGGCTTGCAGCGGTCCTCTCCCTGTCTGGTGCAATAACCAGTACATCTCCAATCTCTTTTAACGCCTCTGCAAGGACACGGATGCCGTGGGAATATATGCCGTCATCATTTGTAACCAATATCTTCAATTTATCTCTATCTCCTTTACAAAAATAAAATCCGCCTTAGGCGGATTTTATAATTTTAGATATTTAAATTTTCCAGCCTTCGCAGCCGAAATAGCTGCTTCGGCGGAGTAGGCTATGGTCGGGGCGAGCCGATTTGAACGGCCGACCACTCGCACCCCAAGCGAGTGCGCTACCAGGCTGCGCCACGCCCCGCTTAACATCTGTCAATTACCGACCTTTTTATCCAATCTGCTCAACATATTGAGTATATCCTTTAAATCCTTCTTAACCTTTTTTATTATCTTATTATAAAACTTATTATCTACTTCTGCCACAGGCTCTGCACTGAACTTCTTTTTTACCCCTGCTATTGTATATCCCTCTTCATAAAGCATCTTTTTAATCTTTAGGACAGTATCTATATCCTTGCTTAAATAAACCCTCTGGCCTGCCTTATTCTTCCTCGGATGGAGAAATGGAAATTCAGACTCCCAGTATCTTAAGACATAGGGTTCTATCCTGGTTGTCTTGCTTACTTCCCCTATCTTATAAAATAATTTTTCAGGAAAGTCCTTTGCCATCGTAGGCTTACTATTTTACAAGGCTAAGCCGCTGGTGACTGGCTCTGCCCCTCTTGGGTGCCGGACACTGCTGCCTGATTAACATAGCTCTTAAACACCTGACTCGGCCTGAATGTAATCACCCTTCGGGGAGCAATATCAATCTCCTCACCTGTTTTTGGATTCCTTCCCTTTCTCAATTTCTTACTCCTCACAACAAAATTACCGAAACCGGCAATCTTCACTGTCTCGCCTGCATGGAGGGTATCTTTCAAGGTGTTTAGAATAATCTCTACTATATCTGTTGCCTCTTTCTTTGAAATCCCTGTCTTCTCAAAAACCTCGTTTGCAAGATCCATCTTTCTCATAAGATTATTCCTCCCTTTTTATTATTTAAACAAAATGAAAAAGAGATAAACATAAATACAAAATTATTCTTATATTACAATAAGATAAACTTAAAGTCAAGGTTTTAGAAAAATTTCAAGAAAAAATAAGGAATATGGCGGTATTAAGGAGAGATTATATTGATTTGATATATTTTTTCCTTTTACTCATCTTCTTTTCAAGCGCCCTTCCTGTTGCCACAAGCTCTGCTACAGTCACGCCGTCTAATATCTCCATGAGCTTGCCCTGCGCCTCTTTCCAGACGAGATGGACAGGACAAGTATCATCCCTTGGACATTCGCCTTTTTTTATCAGGCACAGGTTCAGAAATATCTGGCCCTCTATGCCTTCAATAACATCCTTTAGTGTTATATTTGATGCCGGCCGCGATAGTGTGAAACCGCCTTTAACCCCTCTACGGGAGCGGACAACCCCGCTCTTTACAAGAAGCTGCATTACCTTTGAAGCAAAGTGCCTCGGCACATCCTGCTTTTCGCTTATCTCGCCGACAAAGGTAACCCTTCCTTCCGGCTGTGCTGCAAGGTGAAGGACTGCCCTTACACCGTATTCCCCTGCCCTTGTTAATCGCATCATAAATAGCTGCTCCTTATCAAAATGGATATTTTTGCTCCAGTTTAATTTTTTTAAGCATCTGTGTCAAGAGAAATTTTAACTTTACACAAGAAAGGCGCGGATAAGCCAGCCTGTAAGAGCCACATATATCCATACTGCTGCTGTGTATGGCGCTATCCTTTTATGCCTGTCAAACCTCTCCTTAAACGCCAGATAAATAGTAACTATTGCCATTGGAAAATTTACTGTTGCAAGAAGCGTATGAGACCATAATATGAAGAGGTAAATGCCCCTGTAATTGCCGCTATATTTTTGCGGTGAATATAGGGAAGATTTTACCAGATATAAAACAACAAATATAAGGGCGAGGATGAAGGCTGTAAGCATTGACCTTTTATGATAGTCCTTGTATCCAAATTTAACAAATAATATCCCCAATACTATCAGAAGCCCGCTTACAGCAATAGTTATGAGGCTGCTGTAAAATAAAAAGGCGTATCCATCCACTACAATCTCCATGCAAGGACAATCATATCAAAAAGAAATAAAGCAATCAATGCTAATATTGCAGAGGCTGCGAAAATAATCTTTTTGTCCTTTTTAGGTTTTGCATCCATTTTGCATCCCTCCCTTTATGTTTTTCTGATTAGAGAGAACATTGTATAAAAAACAAAGAGAACGCCGCCGGCAACAGCCAAAAGCGTCCCAATGCCCATTACTGTAAGGGCTGACAGGACTATTGGGCTTGCAGCAAATCCTACCCCATAGGTTTTCCTCGGTGCGCCGAGGAGGCCTGCAAAAAAAAGCCCGATGATAAACAGGAGCATGCCAACGCCATAAATGATTGCCTGCAGTCTTGCGATGCCCTCCCCAACAACCTTCTGTTTAAATTCTTTTATAAGATGGTATGATAATCCCATTAATCCGAGGGTCAGGCTCGTTACAGCGCCATGATAGTGCGCAGGGACCCTGAGGTCATTGCCAAAGCCGCTGTATGCTATTGCTATACCAAAAAAATAAATTGCCATAGAAAGGGTCAATGATATGTAGGCAACGGCTTTTGAATCCCTTTTTAAAGAGATTATAATATTCACAGCATGCATGAATATTGGCATCCCCAGACCAATTGCATATATCATCTCTGAAAGGGCCTTTGATGCCCTTTCAACAGGGTCGTAAAAAAATGGGGTAAGAAAAAGCATAACCGCTGATATGACCAATACTAAATTGGCATACCGCAAAAAAGGCTGTGGGTTCTCTTTGTGTCCGCATCTATTTAAAAGGGCATGCCACACTGCTGCAAGCAGGGCGACGTTT
>JACRON010000122.1 GCA_016214425.1 Nitrospirota bacterium | reverse complement strand
TGGATTGCAGGCGAGACACTTTCAATTGCCATTGGTCAGGGATATGTGCTTACAACGCCGATGCAGCTTGCAATGCTTATCAGCTCAGTTGCAAACTCAGGTGTCAGGTATCAGCCAAATACTGTATGGGCAATTAAGGACAGCTTAAATGGCGAGAAATTTAGATTCCCTCCAGTTGAAATTGGAAGGACTGATATAAAGGAAGATACCTTTCAGATATTAAGAAATGCACTACGCGGTGTTGTGAATGAGCAGGGCGGTACAGCAGGAATAGCACGTTCTGCAATTGCAGAGATTGGCGGAAAGACAGGCACTGCGCAGGTTATTGCAATGAAGCCGAATAGGTCAAAGGAGCTTTTAAAAGAAAAAAGGTTTAAAGACCATGCGCTCTTTGTTGCCTTTGCGCCTGTGTCTGAGCCAAAGATTGCAGTTGCAGTCGTGGTAGAGCACGGGGGCAAGGGAAGCGCTGCTGCTGCGCCGATTGCTAAAAAAGTAATTGAAGGATATTTAAAAAATGTTGGACATTAAACAGATATATAACTTTGAATGGAAATTCCTGGGGCTTATTCTCCTCATCTCAGGCATTGGTATCCTTACAATATTCAGCGCCACCTACGGCTTTGCTGTTCATGCAACACCCTATTACCAGAAACAGCTTTACTGGATTGCCATTGGACTTATGTTTCTTTTCCTTGCTTCTGCCATTGACTATCATACAATAATAAAGTACGGCTATGTAATCTATGCTGTTACTATAATACTTTTAATAGTTGTGCTTATTAAAGGAAGGACAGGCCTGGGCGCGCAAAGGTGGCTGTCACTCGGCTTCTTTTCTTTTCAGCCCTCTGAGCTTGCGAAGATTGCAATAATCGTATTGCTATCAAGATACTTTTCTGATAAGAAGGTAAAGGCCGGCTTTGGAATGAAGGACTTGCTCCTTCCAGCCATACTTCTTTTAGTCCCTGTAGGGCTTATATTAAAACAGCCTGACCTTGGCACAGCCCTTCTCCTCTCCTTTATCTTTCTTATGATTATTCTCCTTGCAGGCATAAGGCTGCAGACCGTTCTTACAACATTGTTTGTATGCATACTAACAATACCCTTTATTGCGCACTACTTCTGGGGCATGTTAAAGGGATACCAGAAGAACCGCATCCTTGCCTTTTTTGATCCAGAGATGGATCCGCAGGGCATCGGCTATCATATCATACAGTCAAAGATTGCAATAGGCTCTGGCGGCCTGTTTGGAAAAGGGCTTCTTCAGGGCACGCAGAATAAATTAAAATTTATCCCTGAGAAGCATACTGATTTTATCTTCTCTGTCTTTGCAGAGGAGTGGGGTTTTATTGGCGCGCTTATTCTTTTAACAACATATCTCGTATTGATACTTTGGGGCATAACCATTGCCTACAAGGCAAAGGACAGAGAGGGCGCGCTCCTTGCTGCTGGCGTTGTATGCATGCTCTCTTTTTACCTTATTGTTAATGTTGGCATGACAGCCGGCATAATGCCTGTAGTCGGGATACCGCTTCCTTTGATGAGTTATGGCGGAACATCTATTATCACTACCATGGTGGCGCTTGGACTGCTTATCAATGTAAAGATGCGGAGGCTGCTGCTGTTTTATTAAATTATTATGGAAGAAAAAATCTCAAATTTTGTTTCCAAACCCGTCCGCTATATAAACAGCGAGTTCAACAGCATCCATAAAGACCTTTCAAAGGTCAAGACAAAGATTGCCCTGATATTTCCAGATGCCTATGAAATAGGCATGTCCCATCTTGGCTTAAAGATCCTCTATCATATAATAAACCAGAGGCAAGACGCAGCAGCAGAAAGGGCATATTCGCCGTGGCTTGATTATGAAGAGCAGCTTCGTAAAAAAAGACTGCCTTTAACAAGCATGGAAACAAGTCTGCCGTTGAATAAATTTGATATGCTTGGTTTTACGCTTCCCTATGAGCTTACATACACAAATATCCTGAACATCCTAAATTTAGGTAATATACCTTTAATGGCATCAGAAAGGGATGAAAGATTTCCGCTTATAATCGCAGGCGGCGCATGCGCATTTAATGCAGAGCCAATTGCTGACTTTATTGATGCCTTTGTACTCGGCGATGGAGAGGAGATTATAAACGAGATTATAGATGTGTATCAGTTATGGAAGGAGAGGTCTCAGAGCAAAAAAGAGCTGCTGCATCTGCTATCAAAGATTGAAGGGATATATATACCGTCTTTTTATAGGTTTGAATATAATCAGGATGGAACAGTAGCAGGCATTACACCTCTGAACAATGCGCCTGAAAGGATAAACAGGCGGATTATTTCAGATTTGGACAAGGCGCCATTTCCTGACAAGCCGATCCTGCCTTATATGAGGATTGTCCATGACAGGGTTACGATTGAGATTTCACGCGGCTGCACAAGGGGATGCAGGTTCTGCCAGGCAGGGAGCATTTATCGGCCTGTAAGGGAGAGAAGCCCTGAGACCATTCATAGGATAGTTGAGAACTCATTAAAGGCAACTGGCTATGAAGAGGTATCGCTTGTGTCTTTAAGCACAGGGGATTATTCATGCCTCTCGCCGCTTTTATCAAGCCTTATGGATAAATACATAGGCAAAAGGGTTGCCATATCGCTTCCATCAATGAGGCTCGGCACCCTGCACTCTGATGTTATAAAACAGATACAACGGGTGAAGAAGACCGGCTTTACACTTGCGCCAGAGGCAGGCACAGCGCGGTTAAGAAGGGTAATCAATAAAGAGATGAGCGATGAAGAATTTGATGAAACTATGAAGGATGTATTCAGAGCAGGATGGGGCTCTATAAAGCTTTATTTTATGATTGGCCTCCCAACTGAAACAGATGAGGATATACAAGGGATAATAGACCTTGCAGAAAGGGCAAAGAGGATAAGCAAGGAGGTCTCTGGCAGATATAGGAATATCAATATAAGCATCTCTACCTATGTTCCAAAGCCGCATACAGCCTTTCAGTGGCTCGGGCAGATAAAGCTTGAGGAGATCAAGAAGAAGCAATACTATCTTAAAAGGACACTAGAAAAAAAAGGCATCAGTGTAAAATGGCACAGGCCTGAACTCAGTTTTATTGAGGCTGTATTTTCAAAAGGAGACAGAAGGCTCGGACAGGTATTGAAAACAGCATGGGAACGCGGCTGCAGGTTTGACGGATGGACAGAGGTATTCAATTTTGACAGATGGCTTGAGGCATTTAATGCCTGCGGCATAAGCCCTGAGTTTTATGCTAATAGAGAGAGACAGATTGATGAGCTCCTTCCATGGGATCATCTTTATACAGGCATATATAAAAAATTCCTTGAAAAGGAGCTTAAACTTTCAGAGAGCGAAAAGGCGCTTGCTGACTGCAGATTCGGCGACTGCTTTTACTGCGGTGTATGCGACAAAGGAAAGATAGGAGAAGATAAGACAGAGAACAAGGGAATATCGCCAAAGATCTTTCAGCCCTCAGGCCTCAAAATATCAAAGGGTGTTGAGCAGTTTGTTAAGCAGGATAAGCTCCCATTTAAGGTTCGTATAAAGTATACAAGGACAGGAAAATTGAGATTTCTTTCGCATCTTGAATTGATGACAGCAATAATCAGGACATTCAGAAGGACAGATATACCTGTTGCCTATTCAAAGGGATTTACTGCACACCCAAAGCTCTCCTTCGGCCCTGCCCTTCCTGTTGGCACAGAGAGCGATTCTGAATATCTTGATGCTGAATTAATACACAAAATCAGCCTTGACAAGGTTCTTTCAGCATTGAACGCGCAATTCCCGCATGGGATGATGGCAATTGACGCACAATATCTTTTATCTAAAACAGAGTCCTTGTCAGCAGCTATCACTGGATTTAGTTATATTATTACAATTCCGTCTGATACCGCCTTTAATATTTCTAAAGATATTATTAGTGAAATGCTGCAAAAAAAGAGTATAATAGTAAAACGCAAAACAGGGTCAGGGGAAAAAGAGATAGATATAAGGCCTTATATCAAAGAATTAGCGATAGCATCAAACAAACCAGAGGTTAAGCTGTACATGCTGATACAAAATAAGGATGGAAGGGGCTGCAAGCCAACAGAGGCACTTCAGTCGCTTCTGCATTTCTCTGAGGATGAATTAAGGTCAGTGCTTATTAAAAGGACAGGGCTTTATATTTTTAAAAATGGCGAATCTCAAAGCCCTATGGATGAGGTTGTCAAGGCTGTGACATATGCTTAGCGGGGAAAAAGGATGGCATTAGAAATAATCATAAATGCAACAGGGGAAGAGACAAGGGTAGCGCTTTTAGAGAATAGCGAGATAACAGAGCTTTATATTGACAGAAAAAGGGACAGAGGGATCGGCGGCAATATATATAAAGGAAAGGTCATCAGGGTTCTTCCGGGCATGCAGGCAGCCTTTGTTGATATCGGCCTTGAAAAGGCAGCATTCTTGTATGTCTCTGAGGTGAGCGCCAATATTGAGGAATACGCAAGGATGATGGAAGACGAGACAGGCGAGGCAAGACTTGAATTTGAAAATGAAACTGTTGAAGCAGCAAAGGCAAAAAAAACAAGCGCTGTCTTAATTGAAGACCTCCTGCAAGAGGGACAGGAGATAATGGTTCAGGTAATAAAAGA
>JACRON010000073.1 GCA_016214425.1 Nitrospirota bacterium | reverse complement strand
CTATTTCGCGCAGCAGCCAGTTTTTGCCGTCATACTGGAATGTCCAGAACTCCTGGAATTTTGCGTAATCTGTATCGCCCCTGATAAATTTCTTTGTCCTGTCGTCTATATAGTAATCCTTTGCCTTTGCCTGAATAATGGCGGTAAACTCCCTTTCAGGCTTTTTCTCATAATAACGGATATTAACAATCTCAACCAAATCTATATTCAGGCCCTTTAATATATTTATTTCATGACTGCGTTTCATTGAATCAACCTGTTTTAAATGCTGCTCATAAAGATCCTGCATCATTAATAACTTCATCTGGGTATAATCCCGAGACTGCCAGCATTCCTGCAGTTTCAGAAATGCATCTGAGGCTGTCTTCTTGAGGAAATTAGGCAAAACAGAGGTATCCTGCTTGCTGAGGAAGAATAGGAGCTTATTTGTCCTTTCCGCCTTTTTCTGAATCTGACTTATAGGATAACAGTAGTCAAGGTCTTCGCTCCTTCCCTGTGCAACCCAAATGATTATGAAGATTGCTATAAACAGAGAAACAAATCCAATAACTACTATCTTTTCCGAAACAGCCATCTGGTTCCAGCTTTTTCCGCTGCTACTACTGCTCCTGCTGCTACTACTACCCCCGTAACTCCTTCCACCACCTCCCCCTCTTCCACCGCCCCCTCCTCCCCCTCCACCTTTATTATGAACTGCCACACCATTGGCAAAGAATGTATTTGGATAGTCTGTGCGCAAATTATATACAGTATGTGAGGTGTCAATTGTTTTTTTAGAGCGAATAATCTCTTTTGAAATTTTTTTGCCTGCCAATATACAAAGGATGCTCTGCTGTAACATTAATGATAGTCCTGTCTGTTGTAATTTCATAGTAGCTGTCGCTCTGTGCAGTGATAATCTCTTTTACAGGCGCTGCAACAATATTCCCTTCAAGTGTAAAGGCTGCAAGATTGTCGCCAACTTTTATCTGGCTGATTGGAATCCTCCTGCTGTCTGAAAGGAGTATCTCTGTATCAGGCAGAAAACAGCCTTTATTATGCACAACAATGTCATTGGCAAGAAATGTAGCAGGTGGTTCAACTATCAGATTATAAGCATAAGTGGTTCTAATAATCCCATGGGATGTAGTTAATTCTATATATTCGTCAGCCGTAGTCTTTAAGACCTTAATGACCTTTGAGTAAATAATATTCTGACCATTCCATGCAAGGACATGATCACCTTGTTTGATATTTTCAACAGGGATTTTGCCGTTTGGTGTATTGATAGATGTGCCTTCAATAAGGCAGCCGCCGCCGCCACGCGCCCAGAGGAGAGAATTACTCTCATATATCAGATTTAGTATAAGAAGCAGTATAATAAATGTTAATTTTTTTATAAAAGGCATATCAATGTAAGGTAAGTTTAATAATATTTACCATCCGTGTATGCCTGCAATAATTGCGGCAGCAATAATGATACTGATGCCTATAATTACTGCAGCAATGACCCTGCCATAATACTCAGCTACAGCCCTGTTCCCACGGACAAGCTCTCTCTCCTCATCTATCCGCGGTGTCATTCTGTTTATGATTTTAGGAACCAATATAGAAGATATTAAAATAAGACAGATACCCAAGAAGGCGCCAAGTATGGTAAATAAAACTGCATTGCTTATATCGCTTAGCATTTTTCCCATCCTTTCTTTTTATTCTGTGTCTTTACGGCATGTTTATAACTATCTCATAAGTCCCGACTGCCACCTTGTCCCCAATCCCCTTCTGCCACAGAAGCTCAGTTGCCTTTACCCTTGCATTCTTTGGAATCATCAGAAATAATTTGTTCTTCTCTGCTACTGCCTTCCATTTCTCTGCCTTTTCTATAGTTATGCTGTTTTCTGTTTCTACCTCAACAACAGCAAGAGTAAGGCCGTAATTGGCAAGGATAAGGTCAGGGCTGCCTGAGGGGTTGATGGTTATCTCTTTATACTCCCTTACAAACTTCTCCTTCATATAATCAACTATCAGATTATGCATTAGCTTTTCGTCAAGCATTAATATTCTCCGTTAAGTCTTTTATTATAAAATTTACGCTCCATAAATTTTAAAATCCACAAACTCTTTTATCCTTAGAAAATCTACTGTATTACTTGTTACAACAATTGCCCCGATTCGTCTTGCAGAGAGGGTAATCAAAACATCATTGGTAATTTTTGACAAAAACTTATCTTCAAACCCATATTTTTGGCCCAGCTTGGCGATTACCTTACCAGCCTTCTGCCAGTCAGATGCATCAGGAGCTATGATACGGCCAAGGTTATCAAAGGTTTTGTATAGTTTATCAAGAAGCATTATAGAGTTATTATCAAATGCGCCTGCATAGAGTTCTTCAACAACAACAGCGCTGATATAGAGTACTGGTTTTCCGATGTTCAATTCAGTTGCAGGATATGCTATACCCTGATTGATAAAAGGAATGTATATTGAAGTGTCAAAGATTACCTTAACCGGAAACCCTATTATAGACATCTTTAATATGTCCTTTCCCCTTTATTGCCTTAAGCATCTTTTCTATCTTAGTATTGGCTATTATAATGTCCAATGCCCTGCTTATAGCCTCTGTATCTGTTTTTGACCTTGTTATTTCTTTAACAGCCTTGATTTTTTCAGGGTCAAGGATAAACTGTTTTCTAACCTTTGAAGTTGTCTTCACCTTTATCACCTCCATGTGTATTTTAGTAAATTCTATACACATAGTCAATATATTTTCACTGCAGGCCCGATCTGCTTCTCGGGAGCGCTACCTCCAGAACCTTTTTCTTAAAGCAAGGGCAAAAAGAACAGCCTGTAAATATTATCAGGCCAGTTCACTTTTGTATCAATTACCACCTTTTCGCCCCTGCCCACTTAACTGCCTCTTCTGGCTTCTCTTTTTTCTTTGTTTTACAATCTTCCATCTCTTTCCGGTTTTCAGGTCGTAAACATCCTCTCCTTCTCTTACAAATCTGGTTCCTTTGTATTTAAATCTCTTCACAAGGTATTTAATTACAGAAACTGGATAAAGAACCTCAAACCCCTGCACCTTTATCTGCCCTCTCTGTCTTACAAACATAGGAAATATTAAATCCTTTTCCATCCCATCAACCACAAAACCATGTGCCTTAAAAAAATCCAGTGAAAATAGTTCTGTATGCTCTCCTGAGTCTATTGAAACAGACTCTACCCTTCTTGGAAGATCCAGCCTCTTCTTATAACGAGTTTTAAGATAGTCAATAATAAATTTCCTTGGGTCAATAACAAAACCGGTTAAATATTTTTTCCCATTTTTATGAACATCTATCTCAAGATAACCATAGGCAAAATTAAACTTCTCCTTCCCAGAAATAGGCCACTCCTTACTATACCAGTCCATGCTATAAAATTTTGCGACTGATATATG
>JACRON010000072.1 GCA_016214425.1 Nitrospirota bacterium | reverse complement strand
CTTTGACTACGGAAAGGTCTTAAAATTTGCAGGAACAGAGGAGAGGTTCTTTATATGAAAAAAATATCACCTTCTATTTTATCAGCAGATTTTACAAAACTTGGAGAGGAGATTAAGGCAGTAGAGGCTGCAGGGGCTGATTTGATACACATTGATGTTATGGACGGCCACTTTGTGCCGAACATAACAATAGGCCCGTTTGTTGTAGAGGCTGTAAAACGTGCTGCCAAAACTCCCCTTGATGTTCATTTGATGATAGAGAATCCTGATAATTTTATAACTCAATTTATTAAGGCAGGAAGCTCTTATATCACAGTCCATATTGAGGCAGCAAAACACCTGCACAGGACAATACAGGTAATAAAGGAAAGCGGGGTTAAGGCAGGTGTATCTTTAAATCCTGCAACGTCATTATCTGCAATTGATGAAGGGATATTAAAAGATATTGACCTTTTGTTGATCATGTCTGTGAACCCGGGCTTCAGCGGCCAAAAGTTTATCCCATCAGCCTTGCAAAAGATAAAGGACGCAAGAAGACTCATTGACTCAAAAGGGCTGAAGATAGAGATAGAAGTAGACGGCGGCGTCAAAGCAGATAATGCAGGCGAGGTTTTCAATGCAGGCGCAGATATAATCGTCTCAGGCTCAGGCATATTTGAGACAAAGGACTATAAGGAGACAATTGCAAAGATGCTGAAGGCAATGGGGTAGAAGATTTTCTTATAAATTTATTATTGTTGTGCTTTTTTTTATTAACAGGATAGAATGAATAAAAATAAAGAGGTAAAAGATGGGACTCGCAGTTAAAAAATCAAAAACGCATCCTTATATCACCCGCAAAAGAGGAGTATGCGGTGGGAGAAGCATAATTGAAGGAACAAGGATACCTGTCTGGTCTATTATCAAATGGTATAAAATCGGGATGTCAATAGAGGAAATCATTAAAGGTTTCCCCCACCTAACTCCTGCACAGGTTTATGATGCATTTTCTTATTATTATGATAATCAGGGTGAAATTGAAAATGATATAGCTGAAAATGAAGAAAACTATGTGAGGGGAAGCCATAAAAGATAATGTTAAAACTTTATCTTGATGAAGATGTCCATGAAGACATTGCAATGTCTTTGAGATTGAGAGGATATGATGTCAAGACTACTAAAGAATCAGGCAATAAGGGTTTGTCTGATACAGAACAACTTAAATATGCAACTGCCGGGAATAGAGCTATAGTTACTTTTAATATCGCAGACTTTAATAAACTTCATTCTGAATTTATTAATAACGGCATTGAACATAGCGGAATTATCCTATCAAAACAGCTTCCAATGGGAATTATTATCAAGGCACTGTTGAAATTAATTTCTGATGTAAAAATCAAAAATCTTAGAAACAATATAATCTGGTTAAGCGATTGGATTAATTAGAAATTTGGTATGTCAGACTAACAAGTCCTAATTCACCTTAAACTTCAATATCCTGTGCTCGTTCACATCAAGTATATATGCATTGCCAGCGCTGTCTACTGCCACATCTGATGGCTCGTCAAACTGCTCCTTTTCGTTTTGCTTCTTTTTCTTTTCCTTTCCCCATCCTCCTATTAATCTGCCAGCAGAGTCATAGTTGCCAAAGACAAGCAGCGAATTTCCATTAAAATCAAGTTTCTGAACCCTTCTATTGCCTGCATCCAATATATAAATATTGCCTGCTGAATCAATTGCTATATCCAGCGGGTCTTTGAAATCGCCCCTCTCTTTGCCTTTTTTACCGATAGTCTTTATAACCTCGCCATTTTGATTAAAAACAATTATGCTGTTCTTGTCCTTATCAACAACATATACATTCCCTTTTGCATCTGCTGCAATGCCCATCATATCTGACGACAAGGTATTCTTATTTCCAAATTTCGCAAGCAGACTGCCATTCTTATCAAATTTTAATATCCTTTTATTTTCATTATCAGATACATAGACAGCTCCGTCGCTGCCAACAGCAACAGCGCGGGGTTTTTCCATCTCTCCGTCTTTATCGCCCTTTTTTCCCCAGCTCTTTATCAGATTCCCCTCACTGTCAAAGACCTGTATCCTGTGATTGCTTGTATCAGCAACATATATCAGATTATCAGGACCGACTGTTATCCTCTGCGGCGATTTTAATTCACCGGGCTTGTCTCCCTTTTTGCCCCATGATTTGAGAAATGTCGGCTGTGAAGTTGATGTCGTTTGTACAGCAGGCTGCGATGGCGCTGGCGCCTGTTTTTCAGGCTCAGGCTCCTTTGCTGCCACCTTTATCTTACCTGCCTTTATCTCTTCTTTTACCTCTGACTTTGCCTTGTTAAAGAGCTTGATAACCTTTGGAGCATAAAAGTCTTCATTTAGCTTTCTTTCAGGGTCAAGCCTTAATGCCTCTTTAAATTGTATTTTTGCTTTCTCAGCTTCATTCACACCTATATACGCAAGACCGAGATGGATATGGGCATCTATCAGATCACTATTTCTTGATCGCTCCCTGCTTGCCTTCTCAAGGAGGTCAACTGCCTTTTTCAGCTCATCTATTGCCTTTGTAAATTCACTATCCTCATAATATTTTTTCCCCTTTTCCAGCGGCTCCTTTGCCTTTTCAGCAGAAAAGGCATCAGCAGCTACGGCAAATAACAACAGATTTACAAATATTACAATGAAGACCTTCTTCATTTTCTTTCCTCCCTATTTCTTTTCTAACTTCAGGCTCAGCGTATTCTTCTTTTTGGGCTCCACCCTGACATCCATCTCCAATTCCTTAAAGCCTTTCCTTACCACCTTAATCTTATGCCTTCCCTCAGGCACCTTTGGTATGGTAATAGGTGTTGCCCCAATCTCTCTATCATCAAGATATACAACACCCCAGGGCTGCGAATTTATCATCAGAGAGCCGAAGCCTTCTTTTTTGACCTCTTTTTTGATAAAGCTGTGGGCAGCCTCTGCAGCCTTATTTTCTTCCACACTAATCTGAGTAGTCCATTCCGGGAAATCGTCATGTTTAAGCGCAACATTATATTCGCCAACAGGGAGATTCGTTATTTCATTTGGCGTTGTCCCTGCAGGTTTTCCATTGATAAATATCCTTGCCTTTGGACTTGATTTTACCCTGATTGAGCCGTATTTTGCAGCAACAGGCTCTACAGGCTTTGGAGGTTCAACCTTTTCAGGGGCAGCAGGTGGAAGGGCAGCGGGCTGGACATCCTTTATCTCTTCTTTTGCCGCTGATCTTGGCCTTGCTTTAAGATAAAATAATCCTCCGCCAACAAGGATAACCAAAAGAAGCGCTCCCATTATCATATAACCTGTGCTTGACTGTTTAGTGATTTCCTTTTGCTTGGCAGGTTTTGCCAATTCAGGCTTCTTTGGCTCTGCCTTTTTTTCTGCAGCAGG
>JACRON010000071.1 GCA_016214425.1 Nitrospirota bacterium | reverse complement strand
ATTGCCATCTCGCCTGTCATGGGCTCAATATTTGCCACACCCCTTATTCCGTCTGTACCAAAGAGTTTCCGCATGGTATTATCCTTTCGTAATTATATCATTTTCAATTTATTTTGTTTAGAATTTAGCTATTAGAATTTAGAAATTTTTATTGCTCACTCCCTCGTTTTAACCAGCACTACCTTCACCTTCACATATCCGCCGTTTAAAACCTTTACATCCCTGCCGCTTAAGTTTAATTTAACATCCAGCGCTGTCTCCTTCTTTTCAATTGCTGATAGATTTATAGCCTCTGTCTTTATTGCAGATACTTTGCTTACAATGCTTTCCGCACCTTCAATAGTAACAGTCTCTGGTTTAATCTCAATCCCCTTCAATCTATAACCAGCAGGAGGCGCCCCAGCAGTCTCAGGTATTACCTTTACATCCCTTTTTGCCAATGGCTCTAATCTTACCTTTACTGATTTCGGGCTTATACGTGTTATCTCCACATTAGGTGGCATCACAATATTTTCCCTTAAAAGATAGATTATATTCTCACCTGTCTGTGAATTGGATAAATCCAGATGCGCGCTCACCTGGCCTGCTGACAAACCCTTTACCACACTCTGCCTCCCCTTTACTCTGATATCAATATAATCAACAACATCACCTATAATGTGACAAAGAACCAGAGGATTATAGCAAAAAATAATGAGAATAGCTTTATTAAAAAATTATTGAATATGAGATTCTTAATATCCATCGTCTATGACTTCTCCCGCATAGAAAAAAGGCTGCCCAGTCTCTTAACAAAAGTGCCCTTCTCCTTTCTGCCTGTAATAAATATTTTGGTAAGGATGCGCCTTAATGCAGAGGCATCAACCTCCCTTGTAAGCTTTCCCTCTACTGCAACAGATATTGTCCCGGTCTCCTCTGAAATCGCAATTACCACTGCGTCGGTCTCCTCTGTTATCCCAACTGCAGCCCTGTGCCTTGTGCCAAGGGCCTTGCTTATTGCTGCGCTCATGGTAAGCGGCAGAAAGCAGCCAGCAGCAGCAATCCTGCCGTCTTTTATAACAACAGCGCCGTCATGTATGGGAGAATAGGGCAGAAATATGCTTGTTAATATCTCCTTTGAGACCTTTGCATCAAGGGGCGTCCCCATTTCAATTAAGTCTCTTAATTCTGTTTCGCGCTCCAATACAATGATTGCTCCTATCTTCTTATTTGCCAGAGAAACAGCGGTTCTTATAATCTCTTCAATAAACCTTGTTTCTTCAATTGATGAAATAGTGTGAAGCAGTGGATTCTCACCCATCTGTGCAAGGGCCCTTCTTATCTCAGGCTGAAAGAGAATTATCATTGCAATAACTATCTGCGACCAGAAGCTCTGGACAATCCAGTCAATTGTATAAAGCTCAAGCCACCTTGAAATAATAAACGCAAATAAAAGGATGGCAATGCCTACAAGCATCTGCAAAGCCCTTGTGCCTTTAATAATCAAAAAGATTCTGTAAAGGACAAAGGCAACAATCAGGATATCCAAGATATCCCATATTCGGATAGTTTTAATTATATCAATGAAGTTTTCCACCATTGCCTCATCAAAGGGCGAACACAAGGTTCGCCCCTACTACTACTTTTTTACGAAGCCGTAATGATTGCATCGGTTATTCTTGCCACATCCGCCATCGTCTTCACATCATGAACCCTTACAATATTAGCCCCATTGGCTATGCTGATTGCAACAGCAGCAGCAGTGCCTTCAAGCCTCTTGTCAACAGTTGCATTTAGTATCTTGCCAATAAAGGACTTTCTTGAGGTCCCAATGAGTATCGGTACGCCAAGCTTCTTGAATTCGCTCAGCCGTTTTATTATCTCAAGATTATGCCTTACTGTCTTTCCAAACCCAATGCCGGGGTCAATGATAATCTTATTTCTTTTTATGCCGTTTTTAACAGCAAAGGCAATCCTCTCCTTTGCCATCAGAGGGTCAAATCTGAGTCCGCTTATATCATTAATTATAGATGCGCCTGTTTTTAATGCCTCTCTTGCAACCTTTGCCTTATATGTATCAATTGAAATTGGAAGATTTATCTTTTTAGATAGCGCCTTTATAATAGGGAGAACCCTCTCCGCTTCCACTTCTAATGGTACAGGCTCTGAACCCGGCCTTGAAGACTCTCCGCCGATATCAATAATATCTGCCCCTTCTGCAGCCATCCTTCTTGCATGTTCAATGGCGCTATTTATATTCAAATAATGACCGCCGTTTGAAAAGGAGTCAGGTGTAACATTGAGTATGCCCATAATATAGGGCCTCTTGTTCAGGTTAAGGAGATGCCTGCCGCACCTTATTTTAAAAGCATTCATAATTATAGCTGTTTTAAATTGGTATGAATAGAAACAGGGCGACCCATTAGGCCGCCCATGCTTTTTATACAATGGAAGGGGAAATAGCCTATGCTGTTGCTGCGCCCTGTATTATGGTATCTAACTCCGCACCATCCAGTGTCTCCTTTTCCAAAAGGGCAGTGGCAATATTCTTTAATGCCTTCATATTCTTTTTCAGCAGATTCTTTGCCCTTTCATAATTCATTACAACAGTCTCTTTTATCTCAGTATCTATCTCAACAGCAGTGCTCTCGCTGTAATCCCTGTGCCTTACAATCTCTTTACCAAGAAATATCTCCTCATCCTTCTTTCCATAAGCCAGCGGGCCAAGTTTATCGCTCATGCCCCATTCGCACACCATCTTCCTTGCAAGCTCTGTTGCCCTCTCAATGTCATTTCCAGCGCCTGTTGTCATATGCTTGAATATCAGCTCCTCTGCTGCCCTTCCTCCGAGGAGCACCGCAATGGTATTGTGCAAAAACTCCCTCGGATAAGTATATCTGTCGTCTATAGGAAGCTGCTGTGTCAAGCCAAGCGCCCTTCCGCGCGGTATTATAGTCACCTTATGAATAGGGTCTGTGCCGGGTATAAGCTTTGCAACAAGGGCATGTCCTGCCTCATGGAATGCGGTATTCTTCTTCTCTTCTTCATTTATAAACATGCTCCTTCTCTCAACACCCATTAAGACCTTGTCCTTTGCATCCTCAAAATCCTTCATCTCAACAAACTTCTTTGACCGCCTTGCTGCAAGCAATGCTGCCTCATTAACAAGGTTGGATAAATCAGCGCCGGTAAATCCAGGGGTTCCCCTTGCAATCACCTCAAGGTTTATATCCTTTGATAGGGTCAGTCTCTTGGTATGGACATTCAGTATGCCCAGCCTGCCTTTGATATCAGGCCTTGATACAATAATCTGCCTGTCAAACCTCCCAGGCCTTAAAAGCGCCGGATCTAAGACATCAGGCCTGTTTGTAGCAGCTACGAGGATTACGCCTTCATTGGTGTCAAAGCCGTCCATCTCAACAAGGAGCTGGTTTAAAGTCTGCTCTCTTTCATCATGGCCGCCGCCAAGGCCTGCGCCCCTGTGTCTTCCAACAGCATCTATCTCGTCTATAAAGATAATGCACGGCGCATTCTTCTTGCCTTGCTCAAAGAGGTCTCTTACACGAGAAGCGCCGACGCCGACAAACATCTCCACAAAGTCAGAGCCGCTTATATTAAAAAATGGCACATCTGCCTCGCCAGCAATAGCCCTTGCAAGTAATGTCTTGCCTGTCCCGGGAGGCCCGACTACAAGGACGCCCTTTGGAATCCTTCCTCCAAGCCTCTGGAACTTCTGGGGGTCTTTTAGAAATTCTACAATCTCTACCACCTCTTCCTTTGCCTCATCAACGCCTGCTACATCAGCAAAGGTAACCTTTTTATGCGCAGCAGAAAGGAGCTTTGCACGGCTCTTTCCAAATGAGAGCGCCTTGTTGCCGCCTGTCTGCATCTGACGCATAAAGAATATCCAGATGCCCAATAAGATAAGCATCGGACCCCAGTTCAATAAGAAGGCATACCACTTGTTGTCATCCATCGGCCTTACTGTTATCTTTACATCCTTTTCCTTAAGCTCCTTTATAAGGTCAGGATAATTTGCTGCATAGGTGCGGAATTTGGTATTGTCCTTGAGCTTTCCAATAATATAGTTCTCCTTTATGGTAACCTCAGTAACCTCGCCGCCTCCAACCTTCTTTATAAAATCGCTGAAAATCATCTCCTCTTCCTGCGGCTTAACAGCGCTGAAATGGGTAAAGAGAAGTATCATCACAAGACCGACAACAAGCCACAAGCCAAGACCTTTATAATTCATCAATTAAATCCTCCTGATAGTACTCTGATAAAAATTTAGAATAAAATTATACCAAATAATAATATCTTTTTCAACACAAAGTCATGAATTGTCATTTACATCCAGAACTGCAATATAAGGCAGATTCCTGTATTTGTTCTGATAATCAAGGCCATAGCCGACAACATACTTATTCGGTATTGAAAAACCTACATAATCCGCCTCTATTGAAACCTTTCTCCTCTCTTTTTTATCAAGCAGAACACATGTCTTAAGGCTCTTTGGCCTTCTGGAAAGGAGGTGCCTCTTCATAAAATCCGTTGTAACCCCTGAATCTATTATATCATCAACCATCAGCACATCCTTGTCTGCAATATCCTCTGTTAAATCAGAGATTATCCTAACTACGCCGGATGTTGAGGTGGCCATGCCATAGCTTGTTGCAATAACAAAATCTATTCTAACGGGAAGCATTACCGCCCTTGTCAAATCAGAAAAGAAGTTATAGGCGCCCTTTAATATGCCTATCATAATCAAATCCCTGCCTTCATAATCTACTGTAATCTGATGTCCGAGCTCTTTTACCCTTTTGTGAATATCCTCTTGATTCAGCAACGGCTTGCCATAAAGCCTCTCCATAGGTGTCCTCCGCTTTTAGACTATCCTGACAACCAATCTCCTTTTTGTATCTTCCTTCGCCCTAAACCTCTCGTCCATCCTTAAACCCATTATCCATAGTATATCATTATTTTTATCTATCAGTATAGGAATTTTATCTCTGTCTGCCCTCGGTATCTTATGGTCTATCAGAAACTCCTTCAGCTTCTTTCTGCCTTTCATGCCTGCAGGATAGAAATAATCGCC
>JACRON010000195.1 GCA_016214425.1 Nitrospirota bacterium | reverse complement strand
GCAAATATGGGTGTTGTGCCTCCAAAGGAAGGATTTCTTGAAGGCCTGCGCAAGGTAACTGCTGAGAACGATATATTGCTCATCTTTGATGAGGTAATAACAGGCTTTAGATTAGCCTATGGCGGCGCACAGGAATATTATGGCGTGAAACCGGACCTGACCTGTTTGGGCAAGATTATTGGCGGAGGGCTTCCTGTTGGCGCTTATGGCGGAAGAAGGGATATAATGGAGAAGATTTCACCCTTAGGCCCTGTGTATCAGGCAGGGACACTCTCTGGCAATCCACTTGCTGTAACAGCAGGAATTGAGACGCTGAAACTCTTAAAGAAGGGTGTGTATAAGGAGCTTAAAAAGAAATCTGCGCATTTTGCAGAAGGCATAAAGGATGCAGCAAAAAAGGCAGGTGTCTCTGCATGCCACACAAGGGTCGGTTCAATTCTATGCACCTTTTTTACGCCAAATAATGTAATAGACTATGC
This sequence comes from Nitrospirota bacterium, assembly GCA_016214425.1. Taxonomy (GTDB): domain Bacteria; phylum Nitrospirota; class CAKKRA01; order 9FT-COMBO-42-15; family 9FT-COMBO-42-15; genus 9FT-COMBO-42-15. The sequence goes on along the minus strand of JACRON010000195.1, from coordinate 7,104 downwards.
CTCAGCAAAGACCTCTGACACAAAGGCATACGCAAGATTCTTTTTCGCCATGCTTGAAAAAGGCATTAATCTCGCCCCATCCCAGTTTGAGGCAATGTTCCTTTCAACAGCGCATACAGAAAGAGACATTGAGCGGACTATAAAGATAGCACATGACGCTTTCAAGGCTGCTCTATGAAGGAAGAGGAGAAAAATTTATTAAAGACATTTGCAATGCTCTCTACACTCGGGTTTACAATAGTCTTTGCTACATTAATCGGCCTTGCAATAGGCCTCTATCTTGATAGTAAATTCAATACCTCTCCATGGCTTACCATAATATTTTTATTGCTCGGCATTGCAGCAGGATTTTATAAAGTTATTCAGGTGGCAATGAAGGAGGCAAAAAAGAAGGAAGATTAAGATAATGGATCAAAAGAAAATACTCCTTAGAACCTTGCAAATAAAGGGGACAATTGCAACATTAATAGCTGCATCAATCTCGCTCATCTTTTTCTCTTTCCATGAGGCGACAGGGATTATCCTTGGCGGCGCAATAGGCATCCTTAATTTTATTATCCTCATCCGCTTTGTCTACACTATTGTCAGTCCTGAATCAGGAGGCGGGAAGGGTGTTATTATCTTTCAATATGCAACCAAGCTCATCCTCTTCCTCTTTATCTTCTTTGCAATAATCAAGTGGCAACTTCTTAGCATCCTCGCTGTCCTATCAGGCTTTACAATCATACTCATCATAACAGTTTACGAGGGCCTGCAGCAGATGCGGTCTTCATAAAATAATCCTTATGCTGTTGCCATCTCCTCCTCCAGCACCTTGATGTCCTTGACGGATGAGTGAAACACGCCGATTATATAATTATTTGACTCTGTATCTGCTGGATAAAGGATAAAGCCCTTCTCCTTTTTTGAATAGTCCTGCGTATAACCCACTATGGACTCATTGTCCGCAAAGGTTACCTCAACGCGCCTCCCAAAGCCGCTTCTCTCTGTATCCTTTCTTTCATTATAATCCTTATTGCCGTCTAAATCTCTTACAAAGAAAAGCGCCTTGATATCAGCAACATTAATCTCTCTCTCGCCCTTTGAGCGGTTCTTGTTTTTCTTGTCTATTACAACGAGTGTAAAATTGTCCCTGTAAAAGGCAAATTTTTTAAGATAACCCTTCTTCACACTTCCATCTTTAAAATGAACTACTACCGGGTTAGATAACATATATGACCCTCCTTTTAATTGTTGATAAAAGGCTTAGTAGCATTATATATTGTATGCTAATGTATTTTATACTACTATATATTGATATTGTCAATGAAAAAATTATAATAAAAGGTTATTTGCTGATATGGATAGAGACCAAATTTTTGCCTTGACACTCAAAGAGGCATTGGGCTAATATTACATGTTAAAAAACTACTATTGGGACAGGCAGGCGCCTGTCCTACTTATTTTGGGTATGTATTTATTGTGAGGTAATTATGAAGATAGCAGTCGGCTCTGACCATGCTGGTTATGAATTAAAGGAAAAGATTGAGACGCATCTAATTGAGCAGGGAAAGGATATAGAGGATTACGGTACAAACGGCAATAATTCAGTAGACTATCCTGATTTTGCAGTTGCTGTTGCAGAGGCTGTCTCAAAGGAAAGGGTAAATATGGGTATACTAATCTGCGGAACAGGTATAGGCATGTCCATTGCCGCAAATAAATTCCCTCATGTGCGCGCAGCCCTCTGTTACGATGTCTATTCAGCAGAAATGAGCAGGAAGCATAACAATGCAAACATACTTGTTCTTGCTGGAAGGGTGCTTGACAGCGGGGTTGCATTAAAGATAGTTGATGTATGGCTTAAGACAGACTTTGAAGGCGGCAGGCATAAAAATCGTCTTGATAAGATAAGCGAGATAGAAAAGAGATTCATGAAAGGAGCAAAAAAGCAGTAATGTCTTTCTTGAAAAAGGTAGACCCCGCAGTCTATAAGGCAATAAAGGATGAGGAAAAACGCGAAAAGGAAAAGATAATACTCATCGCCTCTGAGAATTATACGAGCAGGGCTGTTCTTGAAGCGCAGGGCTCTTTAATGACAAATAAATATGCAGAAGGCTATCCAAGGAGGAGATACTACGGAGGCTGTGAGTTTGTGGATGTTGTTGAAGATCTTGCTATTGAGCGCGCAAAGAAACTCTTTGGCGCAGAGCATGTAAATGTCCAGCCCCATTCAGGTTCGCAGGCAAATATGGCTGTGTATTTTTCTGTATTAAAGCCAGGCGATACCATAATGGGCATGAATCTTTCCCATGGCGGGCATCTTACGCATGGAAGCCCTGTATCTTTTTCAGGGATGCTTTACAATACTGTCTTTTACGGCGTGCACAGAGAGACAGGCATGATTGACTATAATGAGGTTGAAGAGATTGCATTAAGGCACAAGCCAAAGATGCTCATTGTTGGCGCAAGCGCATATTCAAGGATATTGGATTTTAAGAGATTCAGGGAGATTGCTGACAAGATAGAGGCATATCTTGTGGTTGACATTGCCCATATCGCCGGTCTTATTGCAGCAGATGTGCATCCAAGCCCTATGCCATATGCAGACTTTATTACATCTACAACGCACAAGACACTGCGAGGACCGCGGGGCGGCATGATTATGTGCAAGGAGAAATTTGCAAGGGCAGTTGATAAGACCATATTCCCTGGCATCCAGGGCGGGCCATTGATGCATATAATTGCTGCAAAGGCAGTTGCCTTTAAAGAGGCAATGAAAAAAGAATTTAAAACATATCAAAAACAGGTTGTTAAAAATGCAAGGGCGCTTGCAGCAGAACTGCAGAAAAAAGGATTCAAGATTGTCTCTGATGGCACAGATACCCACCTTATGCTTGTTGATTTAACAAATAAAGGGGTAACAGGGAAAGAGGCTGATCTCGCCCTTGATGAGGCAGGGATTACAGTAAATCATAATTCCATCCCCTTTGATGAGAGGCCACCGATTATTACAAGCGGGATACGACTTGGTACACCCATTGTAACAACAAGGGGGATGAAGGAAGGGGAGATGAAAATCATAGCAGAGATGATTGCTGCAGTAATTGCAAACATAAACGATAAAAAGATTAAAAGGGACATAGCAGCATCAGCAAAGAGGCTTGCCTTAAGATTCACAAAGGCATAAATAAATCTTATAGGCATATTATATCTTAGTTTTTTCCTTGACCTTTGATAAATAGTATCGTATACAGTATACACTTTAAAGGGAGATAATTTGTGAAATGCCCCTTCTGCGGTCATTTAGAAGACAAGGTGGTTGACTCAAGGCTGAGCAAAGAGGGCGATGCCATAAGGCGCCGCCGCGAATGTTTAAAGTGCGAGGGGAGGTTTACCACCTATGAAAAGGTTGAGGAGGTCTTGCCTCTTGTAATAAAGAAGGATGGGAGGAGGGAGCCCTTTGATAGGCAGAAGATCCTGCAGGGATTATTAAAGGCCTGCGAAAAGAGGCCTGTGGGCATCACAGCCCTTGAGGAGATTGTAAATAAGATAGAGAAGAAACTTCAGGAGAGTGGGGAAAAGGAGATCCCCAGCTCTGTTATTGGCGAAGAAGTGATGCATGCCCTGCATAAACTTGACCAGGTGGCCTATGTAAGGTTTGCATCAGTATACAGGGAATTTAAGGATATTAATGAGTTTATGGAAGAGCTAAAAGAATTATTAAAGGAAGAAAAGGGGAGCGGGACAACAAGGTGATAGAAGGGTTTAAAGGGGGTATCCATCCTGATTATTCAAAAGATAAGACTGAACGGCTGCCGATAATTGATGCAAAGGTTCCAAACAGGGTAGTAATTCCGCTTTCACAGCATATTGGCGCGCCCTGCGAGCCAATAGTAAAAATCGGTGAGGAATTAAAGAAGGGCCAGAAGATCGGGGAAGCAAGGGGCAATGTCTCTGCACCTGTGCACAGCTCCATATCAGGCAAGGTTGCAGCAATTGGAAAGTTTCCGCATCCCTCTGGAAAGGACGCCCTGTCAATTGTAATTGAATCAGATGGCAAGGATGAATGGGTTAAGGAATTAATTGATAGGCCTGACTATCTAAAGCTCTCTCCTGAGGAATTAAAAAAGATTATAAATGAAGCAGGCATTGTTGGCCTTGGCGGCGCCACATTCCCAACACATGTAAAATTATCACCGCCGCCAGAGAAAAAGATCCGCATAGTAATCTTAAATGGCGCGGAGTGCGAGCCCTATCTTACCGCTGACCACCGTTTGATGGTGGAGAGGCCTGAAGAGATTGTGGAGGGTCTCCGCATCTTGATGAAGATATTAAATGTCCAGTACGGCTACATAGGAATTGAGACAAATAAGCCTGATGCCATTTCAAGGCTCACAGAGGTTGTCTCAAAGATACCAAAGGAAAAGGCATCAGAGACCTATGTGGAACGTTCAGGCATTGAATGGCCAAAGGATGTTGAGGCAGGGCCAAATATACGGGTAATAGGCCTGGAGGTAAAATACCCGCAGGGTGCAGAGAAACAGCTTATTAAAGCTACATTAAACAGGGAGGTGCCTTCAGGGGGTCTTCCAATGGATGTCGGCGTTGTTGTTCAGAATGTTGGGACTGCATCTGCAATATACAATGCTGTACGCTATGGCAGGCCATTGATTGACAGGATAACAACTGTAACTGGCGCTATTACATATCCAAAGAATCTTCGCATAAGAATCGGAACGCTATTATCAGATTTGATTGAGGAGTGTGGTGGTTTTTCTGAAGAACCAGGCAAGATAATTATTGGCGGACCAATGATGGGCATTGGCCAGCACTCCCTCAATGTTCCTATTATCAAAGGTTCATCAGGCATCCTTGTTTTGCCAAAGACAGTAGTGACTGAAAAGGAATTCTATGACTGTATACGATGCGGTGCATGTGTGCGGGCTTGCCCAATGGGCCTGATGCCGAATATGCTAAGTATTTATGGTGAGCTGAGGCTTGTTGATAATGGCAAGGAGTACAGGCCAATGGACTGCATAGAATGCGGCTGCTGCTCCTATGTATGCCCTTCAAAGAGGCCTATTGTCCATTTTATAAGATATTTAAAGAATGAGCTATCAATAAAAAGGGCAAAGGAAAAGAAAGAGGCAGTTAAGGCATAAATTTATGTTAAATAAATCTCCCCTAACCCCTCTTTGTAAAAGAGGGATTAAGGGGGATTTTAAAAATATGGAAAAGCTTGAAGAATTAAAATTAGTGGTCTCTTCATCGCCTCATGTCAGAAGCGATGAGACCATAGAAAAGATAATGTATACAGTAATCCTTGCCCTGCTCCCTGCAGCAGGCGCAGGGATATACTTCTTTGGCATTAATGCTGCAACAGTTATTATGCTGTCAATCCTCACAGCAGTTGCCTGTGAGGCATTGATGCAAAAGGCAATGGGAAGAAGGATTGCTGTTAAAGACGGAAGCGCTGTGCTGACAGGCCTTCTCCTTGCCATGAACCTCCCGTCAAATGCGCCTTGGTGGCTTGTGATTATTGGCTCTGCATTTGCTATAATTATAGGCAAGCAGATATTTGGCGGCCTTGGCTTTAATATCTTCAATCCTGCATTAGCAGCAAGGGTCTTCTTGCTTATCTCATGGCCTGTGCAGATGACAACATGGCCAAAGCCTACACCGCTGTTGTCTAAGGTGTCTGTTGATGCTGTTACAGGCGCAACACCGCTTGGGCTTTTAAAATCAGAGCTTTTATTAAAGAATAATATCGGCGAGGCAGCAAATATCAGCCTGATTGATATGATTATCGGAAATATTGGCGGCAGCCTCGGCGAGGTTTCCGCCATCTTACTATTGCTTGGAGGTATATTTCTTATTTATCGCAGCTACCTCTCATGGCATATACCCGCATCATTTATCGGTACAGTAATAATAATAAGTGGAATATTCTGGATCATTGACCCTGCAAGATATGCAAGCCCGCTATTTCATGTTGTAACAGGCGGCCTCATACTTGGCGCATTTTTTATGGCGACTGACTATGTTACATCGCCGATTACGCCAAAAGGGATGCTCCTCTTTGGCTTTGGATGCGGTTTTATAACAATCCTTATAAGGCTCTTTGGAACCTATCCAGAGGGTGTATCTTTTGCGATTCTTTTAATGAACATGATAACACCATTAATAGATAAATATGTAAAACCAAAGCTCTTTGGAGAGGTTAAGAAGGGTGCTTAAGATAGTTAAAGACGCTTTTAAAATGGGCGTCATCCTCCTCATAATCTGTGTTATTGCTGCCGGCGCCTTAGCACAGGTCTACAGCATAACAAAGGTAATTATTGATAAGAACGAGGCAGAGGCTGAAAAGAAGAAGAGGCAGGATGTGCTTCCTGCAGCAGCAAGGTTTGAGGAAAAGGATATTCAAGGCAAAAAATATATCATCGGCTATAATGCTGAGGATAAACAGGTCGGCGGAATATTCAAGGCTGCGCCAAGGGGGTATTCAGGCCCGATTAGGATTACTGTTGGTGTTGCGCCTGATAACAGCGTATCCGCTGTTGTCATTACAAAGCTTGACCAGACAGAAACCCCTGGCTTGGGAACAAATATCACAAAGCCAAAATTCCTAAATCAGTTCAAAGGAAAAAAGGGGAACGAGTTAAAATTGAAGAAGGACAGCGGCGCAATAGATGCCATCACAGCAGCAACTATTTCATCAAGGGCTGTTGCAAATGGCGTAAAGGGCGGCTGGGAGCAGTATATAAAGGATATAGGTGAGAGTAAATGAACAGGTGGCGGGTTTTTGTAAATGGAATATTAAAAGAGAACCCTGTTCTTGTATTGGTAATCGGGCTATGCCCTGCATTGGCTGTATCTGGCTCTGCAAACGATGCCTTTGGTATGGGCATAGCTGCAACCTTTGTTTTGATTGCATCAAATATCCTAATTTCTGCTGTGCGTAAATGGACCCCTGACCAGATAAGGATTCCCATTTTTATTATAATCATCTCTACCTTTGTTACCATTGTGGATTATACGATGCACGCTGCTGATCCAGTCCTTTATGCAAATCTTGGAGTCTTTGTCCCATTGATTGTTGTCAACTGTATCATCCTCGGCAGG
>JACRON010000070.1 GCA_016214425.1 Nitrospirota bacterium | reverse complement strand
TTTGCGCAAGAATTATGTTTGCAACAATCTGGAGGATAAAGGCAGTTATCTTTGCGAAGGCATTATATCCGATATTTTCAAAGGTTTTTAGCTTTATAGAATCCTTCATCCAATGACAATGTTAACACAAGAAGAGAAATTCTTCAAGGAAGGCAGCAGGCCAGCAGCCTATAGGCTGCTTTCAGCTTAGTAAGATTGATTATTTAAAAATCTCTCTTATCGCTATATTAAATCCTTCAATAAGGCTTGACTTTACCACATCCTTAAAATTGCCGAGAGATTCAAATTTGCCGTTTTTATTAACAAATACCTCTATTGTCTTTTGCATTGGGTCAACTATCAAATATTCCTTTACACCGCCTCTTTCATACATCTCCTTCTTTATCCTGAGGTCATAGTATGCAGTGGCAGGAGAGAGGATTTCAATTATAAGGTCAGGAGCCCCCTCAATCTTCTTTTCACCAATAATATTAAGCCTTTCCTTAGAGATAAAAATAATATCGGGCTGGTATACATCGGTTTCTGAAAAATAGACATCTATTGGGGCAAGATAAACTTCTCCAAGATTTTTTTCTTCAACAAATTTATTCATCTCAAAGAAGATCTTCCCTAAGATTCTTTGATGGTATGGTATTGGTGAAGGCACCATAATAAGTTCCCCTCCTATCAGTTGATATGGAGCGCCCTCCGGAAGGCTTTCATAATCCTTATATGTATAGGTCTTCTTTTTCTCTATCTGTACAGTGGCTGGCATTTTCTAATCCTTTCTAAAAAATATTATAGTAGATATAATACCATTTTGCAACATCAAAAAATTACTGATTTCGTGTAATCATAAATTATGGCTTATCCCTATAACCATACGCCCTCCGAATAATGTTCCTTTGCAGCAGTTAAAGATATATTCCATATGCATCAAATTTCGTGAAGAGCCTATTTTATTCATTAAAGATAATGCTAACATAAGAGGGGAAAATGTTCAAGGAAAGCAGCAGATTATCAGAAGCTCTGTTGTTATGGCAGTTTATGGCAAAGAGATATTATTCAAGCAGGAAAATTGGTTGAATCATGCCTTGCAAAAGCAGAATTTGACAAATAACCTCTATATTCTTATAATTATATATAAAGGGTAATAAAGATTGTCTTTCTATAAAGAATGAGAGTTTTTTCAAGTCAAACAAATGGCAAAGGTATTTAAGATAATAAATATAACTGTTCTTTTTATATGGATTGCTTTAATATCTCTATTGTTATATAAAAATTATGCTGGCACACCCTTTGCCATAGAAGAGATTCAGACTCTGAAAGGTTATTTTGAGAAGCAGACCTACTGGTATGATATCTATGCAGGCAAGAAGAAAATCGGTTTTGCCAGCACATCATATGAAAAGGCTGGCAATGAAATTATAATAAAAGATGAGAGGGAAATTAAGGTTATAAGGTATGGGAAGGAAGATGTCCTTACGCAAAAATTGAAATGTCTTAGTGATTTTTCCTATTCAATAAAATCCTTTGAGTATGTGTCCCATTTTAAGGGTGAAAAGGGAATTAAGGCTACTGCTGAGGTTGATGAGGAAGATATAATCTTTTTCCTTGAGTCTGCTGATAAAAGGAAGGCCTTTAAGACCCCAATAAAAGGCAAGGGCTTTTATCTTCCAGCAACCCTTATCCCTGCCCTTGTTCAGAAAAATCCGGCCATAAACTCAGTCTTTACTGTTCCCATGTTGGACTTTATCAATCTTTCAATCAATAATATAAGGGTTGTGCTGGATGAAATCAAACCGATAAAAGTAGGCGCCAATGTTCTTAGCCTGTATAAATTTAAGGCAGGGAATATGATCTGGTGGAGCAGTGAAAAGGGTATTGTTGTAAAAGAAGAGAACCCTGCTGGCATGACACTTTATTCTCAGACAGAGAGAATAGCAAAAGATTATTCTGACAGGGTAATTTTTGACTATACAACCTTGCCTGTTCTTAAATCAAATATTTTAATGCCTAATCCTGAAAAATTAGGATTGTTAAAGATAAAAATAAAAGGCTTTAGCTTAGATCCACAGCTCTATAAAGATAGCGCTGTAAGACTTGAAAATAATATTCTAACAATAAAAAAAGAAGATATTTCCCAGCCTAAAGAGAAAACATATACCTTGCCATATCAAGAAAATAGGTTCCATGAATATCTTAATTCGGATACATGGGTAAGGAGCGATTATAAACCCTTGCAGGATACAGGCCGTATCTATGCAAAGTCAAACAATAATGATGCATTTCAATTTGCAAGATATCTGACTGGATATTTATTCCAGCTTATAAAGTCAACGCCAATATTCGTACTGTCTGACTCTGAAAACATTCTTAAAAATCTTTCCGGGGATTATCTGGAACGGAGCATAATGTTTGCATCCTATTCACGCGCCGGCGGACTTCCGACCCGTGTTGCCATAGGGCTTGTATATATAAACGGCTACTTTTATTTTCACACATGGCCGGAGGTCTGGCTTAATAAGTGGATTCCTGTGGATCCGACATTGGCCCAGTTTCCTGCTGATGTCACTCATATCCCGTTAAGAATAGGCGCGCTGGAGGATGCTGCTTCTATTGCCAATGATTTAAGGTCTGTCACTATAGAAATTCTGGAGGCGCTATGATAGAGATAAAAGATTGCACAAAGAGATATGGAGAGCTAATTGCTGTTAACAGCCTTTCGCTAAACATGGGGGATTCAAAGATATTTGGATTACTCGGGCCTAATGGGGCCGGCAAGTCAACGACAATAAAAATGATGGTTGGCTTAATCAAGCCTGATTCAGGGTATATAAAAATCGGGGGCTATGATATCAGTATGGATCCAATCAATGCAAAAAAGATGATGGCTTATATCCCTGAAAAGGGCTATCTGTATGAGAAGCTGACTGCATGGGAATATATAACCTTTATAAGCGGGCTTTATCATCTAAAAGACAACAGCTTTAAAAAGAATGCCTCTGTGTATTTAGAGATATTTGGCCTTTCTCAATGGAGGGATGAAATAATCGGGAATTTTTCAATGGGGATGAAACAAAGGCTTCAGCTTACCGCCGCCTTTATGAGAAACCCAAAGGTGATAATATTAGATGAACCTCACAACGGCCTTGACCCAAAAGGGGTAAGATTATTAAAAGATATCCTGTTCAAATTGCGGAATGAAGGGACGACCATTGTCCTCTCCACGCATATCATTGCTATTGCAGAACAGATATGCGATAAGATCGCCATTATAAATAAGGGTTCTGTTGTTGTTCAGGGTACAAATGAAGATCTGAGGCATTATGCAAGGTCTTCGGATAAGAATCTTGAAGATATATTTTTACGCCTCACTTCAGATTATGAAGGCGCAGGAGGAATGAGATGAGAGAGTTGTATATCCTCCTTGCCCCTGTTCTCTGGTCAGTAAAAAACAACATCATCAGGTTTAACAGATCCTTTTATAAAAAAATATTTTTGTATGCTTCCTTAAGCGGCCTTTTCTTATTTTTAATTACAAAACTGCTAAACATCGGACTGGCAAGGATGCAGGGTCTCTCTGCTGATCTCTTCAGCCTCATCCTTCTTAAAGGATATTCCCTTGTCTTCATGCTTATCTTCTTTATGCAGATTATCAATGGCTTTGTTATATCGCTGAACACCTATTACCAAGCGAGGGATTTGGAGGTTCTCTTTACCTCTCCTGTCAACAGGACATCCATGTTTTTTTCAAGACTCATTGAAACGCATATCAAGGCGTCATGGATGCTTGTAATCTTTGGCATACCACTGCTTTTATCTTCAGGCCTCATTTATAAGGCAAGCCTTTTTTATTTCTTGTATTCCCTGCTGCTCTTTGCAGCCTTTTCAACCATCCCTGTCAATATCGGCATTGGCGCAACAATACTGCTTTCAACCATTTTTCATGTAAAGAGCCTCAGAAGGATCCTGATCTCCACAGGTGTTATTGCGGTTATCCTTTTAGTCACCCTGCTGAGGATATTCAGGGCTGACTCCATTTTTGGTTTTCTGGGCAAGACCTTCAGCAGCAACACATTCATTTTTATCTCCCTCATTTTTCTTACATCATATATAACAGCGCTGCTTTTACAGATGGTCTTCAAGAGATACCATTACAGTGGATGGGTGCTTTTGCAGGGAGGCGGTGGCATTCTTAAAAGAAAAGAGCGCCATGGCATATCTCATGCAAGGGGCACAAGGGGCATAAGGATTTCAAAATATATTGAGCCTCTAATAAAGGCATTTGACATCCAGAGCAGGATGCTTATAAAAAAAGATCTGATGTATCAGATACGGGACATCAAAAACATACATCAGATGCTTATTCTCTTCTCATTAATTATTGTCTATCTGTTCAGCATTGCATCCCTGCCTTTAAACTGGGAGGAGTACGGCATCCAGCTCAGATATATGGTCTCATTTTTTAACCTTGGGCTGATACTGATAATTATTGCCTCCCTTTGCGCAAGGGTAGTTTATCCTGCCATTGCCTCAGAGGGGGCGTCATTCTGGATAATAAAGGCATCTCATAGAAGTTGCTGTTACGCTTTTATTCTTAAGCCTTTCGCTTGTAAGCATAGCAGTGGCATTTGGAATATACGACTTAAGGCCTGTATTAAATGACGAATTAAAAGAGCAGACAAAGACAGGCAGCCCGATCCTGATGATCCTCTCCATTGTCCTAATATTCTTTACCTTGGCAATAGAGGTGGTGCCGATATTCTTATATTTTTTCAAGGAATCAGCCCAAATCACCTTTTCTTATAAGGTGTGGGGCATAATGGCAGCGCTGTTTATTGTGTTATTTATCGTCAATTTGATTGTTGTAACGCTTTCAGTATCTTTAAGCATCAGAAGGGTTAAAAGGCTGCAGTTTTAATAAGGTGGACATAAGATTCGGGTAGAATGCTTAAGAATTACAAAGAGCCAAAGGTCTACATTAGAAATTCCTGTTATTATTGCAGTCTATGGCAAAGACATCGCTGGCAACCCTTGAAATAGTATTGCCAGTGGCAATGGCAACAAAGCAGTCAGTCGCTGTTGCTGCAAAAGCAAGGGGATTGGTTGCAGTAATCTGTTGGTCTGCCCCTGAAGCGCCGATTTTCCAAACCCTGTAATATAAGCTGGTTCAAAAAAGGTTATAGCAATAAGTTTTCATAGCTTAGAAAGTCACTCTGTAATAGGCTAATAATAGCCTAATTTTAATTTCAAGTAAACTTGACTGTATAAAATGATATGATAATATTATAAATATGAGGAAAATTGAGTTCTTCCGACATAGTATTTCCAAAGATGATATAAAACGCGTAAATAATATATTAAAGTCATTATTTCTAACCACAGGAGAAGAAGTAGAGAAATTTGAGCAAAAATTTTCCAACTATATTGGAAAAAGATATACAATAGGCCTTACAAGCTGCACAGCAGCCCTTCATCTCAGCCTAATTGCTTTGGGAATAGGCCCTGGCGACGAGGTAATTACAACACCATTGAGTTTCTGCGCTACAGCTAATGCTATTTTACATGCAGGGGCAAGACCAGTATTTGTGGATGTAGAGGAGGAGACTGGTAATTTAAATGCCGAATTTATTGAGCCAGCAATCACAGAAAAAACAAAGGCTATTATTCCTGTACACCTATATGGTCAAATGTGCGATATGAAAAATATTAAAAAAATTGCAAAACAGTATAATCTAAAAATCATTGAAGATGCTGCACATGCTATTGAGGCCTCAAGAGATGGTATAAGGGTGGGGCAATTGTCAGATACTGCTTGTTTTAGTTTTTATGCTACCAAAAATATCACTTCAGGCGAAGGTGGCGCAGTTATTACAGATAGCGTGACCTTAGCCGAGGCTCTTAGGATGTTGAGGCTTCATGGCATCAATAAAGATGCTGCTGAGAGATATACCAAACATTATCAGCATTGGGATATGTTAACCCTTGGCTGGAAATACAATATGGCTAACATCCATGCAGCGCTCTTAATAGGGCAATTAGCGCGGATAGAAAGCCTGTGGAGAAAAAGGAATAGGTTATGGAATATCTACGAGGAGGGGTTAAAAAAAATCAAAGATATAAGGCTTCTAAAAACTCTTCCAAATTTGAAGCATGCGCGTCATCTTTTTACTGTACTTGTTCCACCGAAGAAGAGAGATTTTCTTCTTTGGGCGCTTCAGGAGAGGGGCATAGGCGTAGCTGTAAATTATAGGCCTATACATTTACTTGGCTATTATCAGAAAACATTTGGATACAAAATTGGAGATTTCCCTATAACAGAGGAGATTGGGGAAATGACAATTTCGCTTCCACTTTACCCATCTTTGACAAAAGATGAAGTAAAATATATTGTGAAGACCTTGAAAGATGAACTCAATAAATAAATTCTGGAGGGCTTGATGAAAACAATTCTTGTAACAGGCGGCGCCGGTTTTATTGGGAGTAATTTTGTTGAGTATATTTTTAATAAATATCATAACTACAAAATAATTGTCCTTGACCTCCTAACATATGCCGGTACCATTGATAATATTTCTGATAAAGTAAGAAATTCTGAAAGGTTTGAGTTCTGGTACGGCGATGTAAATAACCTTGATCTTGCGAGCGATCTTGTAGGCAGGTCTGATGTTGTAGTACACTTTGCAGCAGAGACCCATGTAGCCCGTTCTTTTTATTCACATAGGGTATTCTTTGTTACAGATGTCCTTGGCACCCAGTCAGTAGCAAATGCAGTGTTGAAGCATTCCGACAAGATTGACCGATTTGTCCATATATCAACCTCAGAGGTCTATGGCACTGCGGCATATGAGCCTATGGATGAAAGCCATCCTCTCAACCCAACAAGCCCATATGCAGCAGCCAAGGCAGGCGCTGATAGGCTTGTATACTCATACATTTTAGCAAATGATTTACCAGGGGTTATAATCAGGCCATTTAATAATTATGGTCCGCGGCAGCATTTAGAGAAGGTTATCCCCCGCTTTATTACAAGCTGCATCCTCGGTGAACCTCTTACTATTCATGGGGATGGCTCCGCAGCAAGAGACTGGATTCATGCAGAGGACACAGCAAGGGCAGTTGACCTGGCAATTCATGCCCCTCTTGATAAGGTAAAAGGAGAGGTTTTTAATGCAGGAACAGGCAAGAGCCTAAACATCCTTGTGATTGCCCATAAGGTGCTTGAGGCATTTGGCCTTGAGGAGAATCTTGATTATATTCCGGATCGTTATGGCCAGGTGCAAATGCATATTGCCTCAAGAAAAAAGGCAAAGGATATACTCGGATTTGAAGCAGAAATAAGTTTTGAAGAAGGCCTTAAAAGGACTATTAAGTGGTATAAAGAAAACAGGCTGCTCTGGGAAAAACAGATACCCTTAAGGCGTGTGCCAGTGAAGGGGAAGGATGGCGCTGTAATATGGTACTGATTACTACAGAGAATATAAAAATAAGGATGTAAAATATGCCCCTTGAAATTTCAGTAGTTATTCCAATTTATAATGAAGAAGAGAATATCCCTGAACTTTATCAGCGATTGACCGCTGTTCTGGAAAGGCTATGCAATAAGGAAGGGCATATTTCAGGCAGTTATGAGATAATAATGGTGGATGATGGAAGTAAAGACCGTTCTTGGCATCTTATAAGAGAATTGAATAAAAAAGATTCAAGGGTTAAGGGAATAAGCTTTTCAAGAAATTTTGGGCAACATATTGCTGTTACTGCAGGCCTTGACCACACAGAAGGCGAGGCAGTGGTTCTTATGGATGGTGATTTACAGGACCCTCCTGAGGAAATACCGAAACTATATAATAAATTAAAAGAAGGATATGATCTGGTTTGCGGAATAAGGGAAAAAAGGGCAGACAGTTTTTACAGAAAGTTTGTCTCTAATCTTTTCTGGGTCATATTCAGATCCCTTATGAAGATTGACATACCAGAGCATCAGTCCATGCTCAGAATTATGAGTAAAAGATATACAGTCAATTTTAAAAAGATTACAGAGAGAAACAGATTTCTTGCAGGGCTTTTCGCATGGACCGGCTTTAATCAGGCTGCCGTCCAGATTGAACATGCGCCAAGATTTGCTGGTGGCTCTAAGTACACAATCTGGAAAATGATTAAACTTTTTCTAAATGCAATTACCTCTTTCTCATATTTCCCGCTTCAATTGGCTGGTATAATAGGTCTGTCTATTTCCACAATATCTTTTATTTCTGGGCTGTTGTTAATATTAGGCAGGTTGTATTCAGTCATAGATGTGCCTGGATGGGCATCAACAATGGTGGCAATATTGTTTATGGGAGGAGTTCAGCTTGCCTTTCTTGGACTTATGGGCGAGTATGTGGGAAGGATCTTTACCGAGGTTCAGGGGAGGCCGCTTTATATGATAAAAGAAAAAACCTATGATACAGACAAAATAGAATAACCTTATATCTTATAAATAGCAGCTAAAAGGCATATATCCGATGAATGAAGATATAGATAAATTTTATAAAAATTATTTTAAAAATAAGTTTCGTCAGTTTGGCGACACCCCGAAAGGGGTGGATTGGAAGGATAAAGAAGCCCAATCACAAAGCTTCAAGTATATTATTGATACAATCTATTTTTACTACCCTTCCTTAAAGACCTTTTCTATCTTTGAAGTCGGCTGCGGGTATGGGGCCTTTTATGAATTCTTGAAGGAAAGAAAGATGAATGACGATATCTATTACTTTGGGATAGATTTGGTTGATGAAATGATAACAGAGGCAAAAACAAGATATCCTGAGTTAAAGGATAATTTATATGTTGGCGAGTTCAAATCATATTGTTTCAAGAAAAAGTTTGATTTTGTCATAAGCAGCGGCATCTTTAATGTAAAAGAGCACATTGCAGACGCGACTTATGAAAAATATGTTCTGCATACCATTGAATTAATGTTTCAATTATGTAAAAAAGGAGCGATTTTTAATCTTATGACGCCCTCTCCAGATTACAAAGATACAAGATTGTTTTATCCTTCTGTTGACGCCTTTTTCAGTTTTATTTACAAAAATTTAAGCAGGAAAGTAACAATTGTTACCTCTTATCCACTCTGGAAAATAACAGTGGGTATCTTTAAATGAAGATTGTTATACTTCAACCAGGCTATCTGCCATGGCTCGGTTTTTTTGACCTTATGCGTAGATCAGACATATTTCTTATTTTTGATGATGTGCAGTATACTGTTAGAGACTGGCGCAGTAGAAATAGAATCAAAACGCCTCATGGTGCGATGTGGCTGACAGTCCCAGTTAAATCAGCGGATGCAAGGAAGAAGTTAATAAGGGATGTTAAGATTGACAATACAAAACCGTGGCAGAAAAAGCACTTTAAGAGTCTTAAAAGTTTTTATTCAAGGGCAAAATACTTTAAAGAAATTATGGAACTAATAAATGGCATTTACAAAAGAAATTATACTTTTCTTATAGATGTTGATATGGACATAATTTTGAAAATAAAGGAATATTTGCCTCTTGAATCAAGTATTTATTTCTCTTCTGAAATCCCCTCAGCTGGGCAAAAAAATGAAAAGCTACTGTCAATATGCAAATTTCTGAATACCACACGCTACTTGAGCGGAAATTCAGCAAAAAATTACTTAAAAGAATCATTTTTCACCGATGAAGGAATAACTGTTGAATGGCATAATTATCAACATCCATATTACAATCAGCTCTGGCTTAAAGAGCAGGGTTTTATCTCACATCTTTCAATAATAGACCTTCTTTTCAACCACGGTCCTGAATCTCTTGCAATCCTTGCGGGTCAGAAGGTCATTCCTGCCCCAGATGGTGTAAAGATCAGGCATGCTGATGAAGCATAAAGGTGAGGAATGATAAGGCAAAATAATAACTTTGATCCATCTTTTTTTGAATGTCTGAGAAGGGCTGAGGGAAATTACTTTTGGTTTCATGTGCGGAGAAAATGGGTTTACGATAAAATCAGTAAGTTTATTTTACCTCCTGCAAAATTCCTTGAGATAGGTTGCGGCACAGGTAATGTGAGCGCCTTTCTTGCTCAAAAGGGTTATGATGTGACTGGCTGTGAGTATTATCAAGAGGCGATAAACATGGCATGGCCAGGTTTTCAACTGGTGCAGGGTGATGCAAACAAACTTCCCTTTGAAGAGAACAGTTTTGATATAGTTGGCCTTTTTGATGTGATTGAGCACTTTCAGGATGATATTTCATTACTTAGAGAGGCATTCAGGATTGTAAAGGATAAAGGGATTATTGTGGCAACAGTTCCTGCGAGGCCTGAGATATGGAGATGGTTTGATGAGGTTTCTTTACACAAGCGAAGGTATACAAAAGAGGCGCTAAAAAAGGCTCTTTCAGAGGCAAAATTTAATCCATTGCTGATTGAATATATGTTTATGTCGCTCTACCTGCCTATGAGATATATGCGGGTTAAGAGCAGGAATGATAATGATTTATTTAAAATAAATAGATTATTTAATGTTTTTTTTAAAGGGTTTTTTGATATAGAAAGAATCATCTCAAAAGGACTGTCTCTGCCCATAGGAACATCACTCGTCGCAATTGCCCAGAAAGAACCCTAAAAGCCGTCATCTACTTAAGCATTTTAAAGCTTGTTTGCATTCTTTTCTCTTATTTTCTTTAACCATTCTTTTATTGCTATATTATTAGGGTCCCTCTGATAAGCCATTTCAAATGCCTTTTCAGCATCAGCAAACCGGCCCATTTTAAAAAAAGTTTTTCCAAGTGTTATTAGGTAATGGGGATTCGTCTTATTTAATGTAGCCCTGGCAGATGCTTGTATGATAATCGTATTTAAACCTCCTATTTTATCTTTAGCAAATTTCTTAATAATTGAAATATTTTCAGGATCATTCCGCAAAAAAATCAAAGATAGTTGATCACTGTATATTAACACCCAGTCCTCACTATCAAACAGCTTATCTACAATAGGATAAATCTCTCCTCCCGGCAATAGAGGTGGTGTGACAATATACGAAATATTATAGCTTTTTAGAATATCTTCCCACGATCGCTTTCCCATAACACTGGCAGAGGCTATAAATTTGTATTCCTCATATACATCAGGCTCTAATGACCTGCCGTCAATAAATACTTTTTTTTCAGGATACAGTCTCCATATCAAATATCCTCCAAAGCCATACTCATTAAACATATTGCCACTTATTTTTAAATCAATCAAAAAATCTGAGGCATCCTTTGGCGCTGCAAAAGTAGTATCTGCCTTAAACTCATATCTTGCTAAAGCAGGTATTGAATTAACAACAAAAAATATTCCTATGATAGTGGTAATCATATATAAAAAACCTTCTCTCACCTTAAACAGCTTAAAATACTTTTTTACTATTCTTTCCTCTTTTATATTTATAATTATTTTTGCAAGGATAGGCGCAGATACAAACATATAAAATATTACATACCTAATTGCAATAAAACTCATAAGAGTAAAAACACTTAGCAGTGCCATGTGAACAATTCCAATCTTTCTGAGATAACGCAGACCAAATAAAGAGAAGGCAAGGAAAATAAGGTAGGAATAATCTAAGGGCACAATTTTGCTTGCATATACAGAGAAGGTAGGCTTGAATTCCACTATGCCTTCAATATGTTTTCCAGCAGAAAGAAATTCTCTGAAAGCGCCAAAGCCATTGGGATTCCAAAGAGAGAAGATTGCAGTTAGAATCCAGATGGCAAAGAGGATTTTAAAGCTGCCGCCAGATTTTTTTTTAAAGAGAAAGAGAATACATTCTCCTATAAGATAGATAGAAATCAGTAGTATGCATACAATATACCCTGGATGCATATTTGATAAAGATAGTATAATAATAGGAATTAAAAATATTTTCTTCGATTTGTTCACCCTGAAATCTTCTAAAAGAAAAAGGATTAAAGAAAAGGATAAAAAGGTGAACAATTGTGGACGTTCTCCAAGTGTGTTCTTTGAGAAGATAAAAACTCCTAATACCAATATTATTGCCAATAAGTCGGAAGACCCTTGTTTTTTTGCTGTCAAAAAAACCCAAAAAAAGGCCATAAGCATCAGGATAGATCTTAATATAATTATTCCTCTTAAATCCCATAAGTTATATACCTTATAAAAAATCACCTCTGCAAGCCAGTAGCCCTTTAATATTGTTGATTTTCTTTTCGTTGGGGTCTCATGCGAGGTATATGAGAAAGGGTCATCTTGAGGCAGTGATTTATTTTCTACAATATATTTGCCGGTTGCAAGGTGCCACCAGAAGTCATAATTATATACATGCCTTTGCAGAAAAGAAAAGAAGAAAAATATAAAGAAAATAGATACTGTTAAATACTTCAATATAGGTATGAGTTTGGTTTGGGTTTCCGGATTAATTTGTTTTAATGCTCCTTATTTCTCACATAAGAGGTTTGGTATGCAGGTCACACTCCTTAGTTAAATGAGCATATTCAGAAGTTCCTGTTGTTATTGCAGTCTATGGCAAAGACATCGCCAGCAACCCTTGTGCCTGCAATGCCAGTGGCAGTAGCGCGGAAACAAGGTGTAGTAGCTGGGACTAAAGCTGCTGTTGTCCCTGCATACGGGACCGGCACAGGATTTGGCAGCCCAACGCCGTTTTGTACGATTATCTGATAAGTATAATTAGTCCCTACGCCTGGCTGGAATCTGGCAAGAAAAGCCTGAATAGCTGCTGTGTTTGCATAAGTAGTAGGGCCGGCAGGGCAAGGGCTACCAGGCTCGTAACAGTTATTATCAGCAAAAAAATCCTCCTCCAGAAGCCTTAAGGTATCAAGGTTTGTATACGCCTCTGACCTCGTGGCGCTTCTTTGAACGCCGATATAAGAGGTTACAGCAACAGCAGCTAAAATACCGATAATAGCTATTACAACAAGGAGCTCTATTAAAGTGAAGCCTCTGGTATTCATATATTTCCTCTTTCAATTGAAACGATTCTATTATATCAATTAATACAATTCTATGCAATATAAAAAATTATTGACTTGCAATAACCATTCTTGTCATTAATTCTGCGCCTGCAGAATTGCTTCCTCCAGGGCCATTGGATGATGTTACTATTGCAACAGTATTTGCGCCTGTAGGCGCAAGAAGAACCTGACAGGCCGGGCCTGGATTGCCTGCACCCGGATCTACGCCAGCAATAAACAACGGCGCAAGAGGCGCACATGCATTCATACCTGCCCATGGCGAGGTCTCAGCGCCATTCATAGCAACACCAGCAGCGCCGCAGGGGGTAGCATTGAATCTTGCGCCTGAATAGGTAAGTGCAGCAGCATTTGCAGCATTTGCGCCATCTACATTGAACAGGTTAAGGTTAGTGCAGTCAACAGCAGTTACTGCGCCATTCCAGTCAGTATCAACCTCAATAAGTAGAGCTGCTGGATTTGTTGGAACTGCCCCTTTTATAGCAGAATTTATCCAGTGCTGCATGTCTGATTCGGATGCCCTTCCTGCTTTTATGATAACCGACTTCCTTGACTTCTCCTGAGACCCAATATATCCTGGTATTGCAATTGATGCAAGTATGCCAATAATGGCTACTACAATCAGCAGCTCAATTAGCGTAAAGCCATTTTTGTCATTAACAGCCTTTAATCCACCCATTAAGCCACTCCAAAAATAATGAGGGGCATTAAAACGCCCCTCATTAAGAATCATCAAGAAAAGCAATTATTCAGCGCCAACAACCTTTCTTGAAAGTAGCTCAGGAATGGTATTGTTGCTTCCACCAGGTCCATTGGAACTGCCAACCACAGCAATAGTGCTGCCAACCCCAGAATAGAGGCTTACCTGTGCAGCCAAGCCAGCGACACCAGGGCCAGGGTCAAGCCCGGCTCCACCATCTGCAAATAATACAAGACCTGCACCATTACCTCCCATACCAGCCCATGGTGAGGTCTCAATACCATTCATGGCAGTCGCGAGAGTAGTCCTTGCAGTTACATAGGCAGTAACAACAGCCTGATCAGCAAGTATGCCTCCGTTCAGGGTTAAGTTATTACTATCAGCAACAGTTATTGCCCCATCCCAGTTTGTATCAACCTCTATAAGGGCTGCACCTGGACTGGTAGCAACAGCACCTTTTATTGCTGAATTTATCCAGTGCTGAAGGTCTGACTCTGCCGATGAAGCGGCTTTTATGAGGGTTGACTTCCTCGCCTTTTCCTGCGCGCCGATGTAGCCCGGAATAGCAATCGCTGCCAGGATGCCGATGATGGCAACAACTATGAGCAGTTCAATCAATGTAAAACCTTTTTTGTTCCTTAAATTTTTAAACATTTTTAAATTCCTCCTTATTGTTAGATAAATTACTCAGATTTCTAAAAACTGATTACACAGATTAATCTGAGTAACCCCTCCTTACTCCTCCCCTTAATTAAGGGGAGGAAGGGTGGGGTTAATCAATGTAATCTTATTATTTTTTTTGCCCCTTCTTACTTCACCTCCTTCTGGAGCTGTTTTCTTTTTGGCATTGGTTATGTAGGGGCGAACAGCCGTTCGCCCTTACGATGTAATTATATTGCACTTTCCATGCCAGAAGGTTGTGAAAGGGACTGAAACAAATTTTCTTTATAAATCAATATATTAATGCGTAGGGGCAGGATATATCCTGCCCCTACATATCTGATTTCCTACAATCTTTGACCCTAAAACTGACAATTTTTGGCAGTAGTTTCATCTGCCATTTTTATTTGGTGGGCACAGCCCACCCTACTTTGGCTGGTTCAGGTTTGTAACCTGAACCAAATATTTCACAATGGTACCCTCTCAACAATAATTTTACTATCAGGATTTGCAGATGACCACACCCATTCTTCCTGTCTTTTAACATATTGCTTACGCACTGGATTTGAATGAATGTAATTTATCTTTTGGAAAAAGAATTCTTCACTTTCAATAATCTTGGGCATATTTGTTTTTGCCCAGAATTCATATTTA
>JACRON010000069.1 GCA_016214425.1 Nitrospirota bacterium | reverse complement strand
AAGCCTCTCCTCTTTTATATTCTTAGGCAGATGCCCGTCAAACCTTTCAGCAGCAGTATCTTGCCTTTTTGAATATTTGAATGCATAGATATTGTCATATTCAACATCTCTTAGGGCATTTAATGTCATATTTAAATCATCCTCTGTTTCACCGGGGAATCCCACAATAATATCTGTTGTAATGCCTATTTCAGGCATCCTGTCCCTTATTTTATCTATCTTCCTTTTATACTCAGAATATGTATATCCCCTGTTCATCAGCTTTAAGATTCTATCTGACCCTGATTGTATTGGCAGATGAATATGACTGCATACCTTTGGCAATTCTGCCATTGCATCAATCAGCTTGTCAGATAAATCTTTTGGATGTGATGTCATAAACCTTATCCTCCCAATTCCCTCCACAGGGTGGATATAACGGAGTAATGCTGGAAAATCCATTTCATAAGAATTTACATTCTGGCCGAGGAGTGTAATCTCTTTGAAGCCCTGATTTGCAAGGTTCTGAACCTCTTTCAGAATCTCCTCCTTTGGCCTGCTTTCTTCCCTGCCCCTTGTATAAGGCACAACACAATAGGTGCAGAAATTATTGCACCCATACATAATGGATACCAATGCCTTCACACCATGCCTTCTTGCTGCAGGGAAGCGAATAGCGCCTATTTTATGCTCATCAATACCAACGGGATGCCTGTTTTTCTTTAACAGCTCATCAAGGAGCTTCGGGGCATCCTGAATGCTCCTTGTGCCAAAGACCATATCAACAGCAGGGGCCCGTCTGATTATTTCTCTGCCTTTCTGCTGCGCTATACAGCCAGCCACGCCTATGAGAAGTTCGGGCCTCTCCTTCTTTAAATCCCTAATCCTTCCAACCTCGCTAAAAAATTTATGTTCAGCCTTATCCCTTACACTGCATGTATT
The DNA here is from genome assembly GCA_016214425.1 of Nitrospirota bacterium. Taxonomy (GTDB): domain Bacteria; phylum Nitrospirota; class CAKKRA01; order 9FT-COMBO-42-15; family 9FT-COMBO-42-15; genus 9FT-COMBO-42-15. The sequence continues at coordinate 18,131 of JACRON010000069.1, read as the reverse complement.
AAGAATGACGAGGTTTGCGTCTTTTATATCCTCTGTCAGTTGATAGCCCTTTTCTGAAAGTATGCCGGCAATTCTTTCAGAGCTTTCAGAGTCGTGCTCATTCATCTGACAGCCCCATGTTTTTATATGAACCTTAAGCATTACTTAACCTTCTTTTTATACCATTAATAACAAATTGAAGTAATCCTATTAAATAATAGTGTATGTGTCAAGGCTTTTTATAATTTGCTTAACAGAATAGAAGAAGAGGATATCAAGGCACATAAGGAATGGTTACCATGAGTCTTTCTTTTAAACTTGCAGTTTTTTACTTATCCCCTTGTCAAAACAGGCATCTGTAGCTATAATTAAATGTAGGGGCGAGAAGTTGCCTCGCCTTCTTTAACCTGCCATCGGGGGGGCAAATCAGTGTCAAGGTCTCTTTTAATAGCGGACGACTCTAAGTCTGTAAGGGATGCTGTGCTAAAGGCATTAATGGACACAGGCATCTTCTCTGATTTCTTTCAGGCAGAAAACGGCATAAAAGCCCTTGATATCTTATTGAAAAATCAAATAGATTTCATCATCACCGATGTTATCATGCCTGGTGTTGATGGGTTTAAACTCGTCTCAACAATCAAAAACCAGGAGAAGTTTAAAAACACACCAATAATAATGCTGACAGGCCAGAAGGACTCAATTGATAAGATTAAAGGACTGGAATTAGGTGCAAGCGACTATGTAACAAAACCCTTTGACCCTGGAGAATTAATAGCAAGGGTAAAGGTGCTTATAAGGATGATGGAATTGCAGGAGGAACTCACACAAAAAAATCTCTTTCTTAAGTCTTTAAACCAGAAACTGGAAAGGATTGCAATAACCGATGAATTAACAGGTTTATTTAATAGGAGATACTTTTTTAGCAGGTTTGTTGCAGAATTTGAAAGGTGCAAGAGATTTGAACAGAATCTTACCTGTATTATGATAGATATTGACCATTTTAAGAAGATCAATGATACGCGCGGCCATCAGGTGGGAGATATTGTCTTAAAGAAGGTGGGCCAGATTATCTCAGAAAGCCAGAGGGCCTATGATATCTTTGCAAGAATCGGCGGTGAGGAATTTGTAGGCTCATTGAGCAATGTAGATCAGAAAGGCGCAGTAGAATTTGCTGAAAGGCTCCGCAAAAAGATAGAGTCCTATAACTTCTTGGAAGAAGTTGGCGAGACGCTTAAAGCTACAATCAGTATTGGTATCGGAATGTATCCGCATAAGGATAAGGATATAGTAATTAAAGATATTGATGACATAATAAAGATAGCAGATGACGCCCTTTATAAGGCAAAAAATAACGGCAGGAATATGGTAGTAGTCGGATAAAAGTAACAGTTTAGCCATTTGTAGAAGTGGCTAAACTTCAATGCAAAGTGCAAATTTTAATCAGTGCTGCCTTATTATAAGGTATAATTCCCTCCCCTGCCCTCTTCAGTTATTATGAATTGCAAAATAGTCTTTCCAACAGTTATCTTATCGCCATGCTTCAACACAGATGGAGAGGTTGCCTTTTTATCATTTAGAAATGTCCCGTTTGTGCTCTTCAGGTCTTTTAATACATAGCTATTAGTAGCAGGTTCAATGACACAGTGTTTTCTTGAAACGCCTTCGTCCTTAATTATTATATCATTGCTTGAGCTCCTTCCAATTATTATATCCTTTTCTTTAAATTCATACTCCTCGCCAAAATTCTCACCTTTAAGAACTACAAGGTATGCCTTGCCAGGCCTTGCACCCTTTATTGAAGGCATTGCCTTTGTCCTGCCAGAGGTGTCGTCTTCTTCTTTGCTAAAGAATAAAAGATTTCTATTTAAGATATGGGTTATCATATATTATCTCCTCCGTTTGCGTCATTAACCTTTACCTTTGCAATGAGCCCTTTACCCAGTCTTCAAAGAAGCCGAGTTGTATCACCTCTTCCTTAGTAAAAGGAATCGGGTAATCGCCTTCAAAGCAGGCAATGCAGAATTTGCACTGGGAGTCAGGAACTATACTCAGCATACCTTCTGTGCTTAGATAACCGAGTGAGTCAGCAGTAATATACTTCCTTATCTCATCAACAGTATGGTTTGAGGCAATAAGCTCCTGCCTTGTGGGTGTATCAATGCCATAGAAACATGGAAAAAGGATTGGCGGCGAGCTGATTCTCATGTGAACCTCTTTGGCGCCGGCATTACGAATCATCTTTACTATCTTTCTGCTTGTTGTTCCCCTTACTATTGAATCATCTACTACCACCACCCTTTTGCCTGCCAATACATCCCTTACAGGATTAAGTTTTATCTTAACGCCAAAGTGCCTGATTGACTGCTGAGGCTCAATGAATGTCCTTCCTACATAGTGGTTTCTTATAAGGCCATTTTCGTAGGGGATTCCTGAATATTCAGCATAGCCTAATGCAGCAGGAACACCTGAATCAGGAACAGGTATTACAACATCTGCATCAACAGGATTATCTTCAGCCAATTTCCTGCCAAATGCCTTTCGTATGGTATTAACGCTCCTGCCAAAAACAAGGCTGTCTGGTCTTGAAAAATAAATATATTCAAATATGCATAGTGCAGACCTTGTTTGGGGAAAGGGGTGATGCGATTCAAGTCCCTTTTTATTTATTATAACAATCTCCCCTGGTTCAATATCCCTTACAAACTTTGCCTCAATGAGGTCTAAGGCGCAGGTTTCAGATGCCAGCACATAGGCGCCGTCAAGCCTGCCAAGCGACAAAGGCCTGATGCCCCATGGATCTCTCATTGCAATCAGTTCCTTTTCTGTTAAGATTAAAAGTGAATAAGAACCCTTTATTTTACTCACAGCATCTATTATCCTGTCAATTAAATTCTTTTCCCGTGAAAGGGCAATCAGATGTACTATAACCTCACTGTCATTTGTTGACTGGAATATTGAGCCGTACGCTTCAAGTTCATCCCTTATTAATTTTGAATTTATCAGATTGCCATTATGCGACAAGGCTAAGGAACCAAGCGCATAATTAACTGTTATGGGCTGAAGATTTTTTATGTGGCTGCCGCCTGTTGTAGAGTATCTGTTGTGCCCGATTGCCATATCTCCAGGCAGTCTTTTCAATACATCACTTGAAAAAATATCAGAGACAAGCCCCATTGCCTTTTCATAAAAATGGTGTGCTCCATCAGACGATACAATGCCTGCGCCCTCCTGTCCCCTGTGCTGCAAGGCATAAAGGCCAAGATATGTAAGATTTGCAGCCTCAGGATGGCCGTAAATCCCAAAAATCCCGCATTCTTCATTGAATTTATCAGAGCTTAATCTCATGGTCATCTTAGTTTATGGCTGATTATGTTTTATTCATCATGTTTCTTATTGAATCACGCCATACGTTATTCAAATTGTCTATAGATATATCAATCAATTTGCTGCCGTTATTATTAATTATTAATCTCTCACCGCTGACTTTGCCAATCAATGTATATGGTATTTTATAACCTTCAAAAACATTTTTCAAACTATCTATTTTAGCAGACGAGGCTGTTATTATTATCCGTGATTGAGTCTCTCCAAATAGGAGTGCATCAGTCCTCATCTTTTCATTCAAGTCAATTACTGCGCCTATTTTCCTGTCCTTATTTGAGATGCAGCTTTCTGACAGCGTTACTGTAAGACCGCCTTCAGAGCAGTCATGCGCTGATTTAATTAGGCCCAATTTATTTGCATCAAGGAGCGTCCTGTGAATCTTGACCTCTAAATTTAGGTCTATTTCAGGGGGATTGCCTTTTTCAATGTCATACATTACTTTAAGATATTCACTCCCTCCAAGCTCTTCTTTATTTTCACCTAAGAGTACAATTATATCGCCGTTGTCTTTAAAATATTGCGATATATATTGCTCTGCAGACAAGATTAAACCGACCATGCCTATTACTGGAGTCGGATATATTGACATGCCTTTTGTATCATTATAGAAGCTTACATTGCCGCTTATAACAGGTGTATTCAGTGCCAGACAAGCATCAGAAATTCCTTTAACTGACTGCTCAAATTGCCACATAATTTCAGGCTTTTCTGGATTGCCAAAATTCAGGCAGTCTGTAATGGCAAGTGGCTTTGCACCGCTGCATACAAGATTCCTTGCAGCCTCTGCAACTGCAATTACCCCGCCTTTATATGGGTCAAGATAACAGTATCTGCTGTTGCAATCGCTTGTTATGGCAATGGCCTTTGATGTGCCTTTTATTCTTATTACTGCTGCATCAGAGCCAGGTATCAGAATCGTGTTTGTCCTCACCATGTGGTCATACTGCTCATATACCCATGCCTTATTAGCAATTGTTGGAGAAGAGAGAAGTTTTATGAGGGCATCATTAAGATTATCTGGAATAGATAACTGATTTATATCAAGGAAATTAATCTCATCCTGAGTCTTTGGTCTTTCTATCGGCCTTTCATATACAGGCGCCTCTTCTGTTAGCGCCTCTACAGGGATCTCTGCAAAAATCTTCTTTCCATGCTTTATTCTTAACTTGCAGTCGCCTGTAACCCTTCCAATCTTTACAGCGTCTAAATCCCATTTCTTAAATGTATTAAATATCTCCCTCTCCTTATCCTTTTCTGCAACTATGAGCATACGCTCCTGTGATTCTGAAAGCATGATTTCATATGGCATCATGCCCTCTTCCCTTGTTGGAACAAAAGATGTATCAATCTCAATGCCTGTCCCTGCCCTTCCAGCCATCTCTGATGATGAGCTTGTTAGCCCTGCGCCGCCCATATCCTGTATGCCGACTATTAAGCCCTTTTTCATTGCCTCAAGGCATGCCTCAAGGAGGAGCTTTTCAGTAAAGGGGTCACCAACCTGGACATTCGGCTTTTTTTCTTCAGAACCATCGCCAAACTCCTCTGATGCCATTGTAACGCCGTGTATGCCATCCCTGCCTGTTTTTGAGCCAACATAGATGACTGAATTCCCGATACCGCTTGCATTTCCTTTAAAGATAGCATCCTTCTTTAGGATTCCAAGGCAGAATACATTTACAAGGGGGTTTAAATTGTAGCATTCAGAAAAGTATATTTCACCGCCTACCGTAGGCACTCCCATACAATTGCCATAGTCAGCAATTCCAGAAATAACGCCCTCAAAGAGATATCTGTTTTTTGCAAGCTGCAAAGGACCAAAACGAAGCGAATTTAACAGGGCTACTGGCCTTGCGCCCATTGTAAAGATATCCCTTAATATGCCGCCTACACCTGTTGCAGCGCCCTGATAGGGCTCTATAAATGAGGGGTGATTATGGCTCTCCATCTTAAATACTGCTGCAAGCCCGTCGCCAATGTCTATTGCACCTGCATTTTCACCAGGCCCCTGAACTACTATCTCGCTTTTTGTAGGAAATTTCCTTAAATGCACCTTAGAGCTTTTATAACTGCAGTGCTCGCTCCACATTACAGAAAAGATTCCAAGCTCAGTGAATGTAGGCTCCCTTTTGAGAAGATGTATTATCTTTTGGTGCTCTCCATCAGTAAGGCCGTGGTCTCTTATCAGCTTTTTAGTTATCTTTGGCTCTTTTCTTGCTAAAGTTTTCACCTTACAACACCTTTACAAAATTTATTATTGATTTAAATATCAGCTTGCCATCTTCGTTACCGAGTATCGCCTCTGCGCACCTCTCAGGATGAGGCATCATCCCGAGGATATTTCCTTCTTTATTGCATATACCAGCAATATTCTCTATAGAACCATTCGGATTTGCTGAATCAGTTATATTGCCAGATTTATCAGAGTATCTGAAGATTATTTGTTGATTTTTAATAAGACTGGAAAGCGTATCAGGGTCAGCAAAATAGCTGCCCTCTGCATGGGCAATGGGGAGCTTTAATACTTTATTATCATTGCATTGGTTAGTGAATGGAGTATTGTTATTTTCAACCCTTATGAAAATATCTTTACAAATAAACTTTAAGGATTTGTTTCTCAGCACCGCACCTGGCAGAAGGCCTGCTTCAAGGAGTATCTGAAACCCGTTGCATATCCCGATTATTAATCCGCCGTTCCTCGCAAATTTCTTTACTGCCTTCATTACAGGCGAAAATTTAGCAATTGCGCCAGTCCTCAGGTAATCGCCATAGGAAAAACCGCCGGGGATAATTATTACATCAAAACCTCTTAGTTCTTTTTCCTTGTGCCATACGAATTCAGCCTCACAATTCAGGACATGCCTGACAACATGGTAGCAGTCGTGGTCACAATTAGAACCGGGAAAAACAAGAATACCGAACTTCATCATTTACTCGTTTATTTTAAGAAATTCCTTAACCACCTTTAATAGTTCATTTGTCTGAATAGGTTTTGTTATATATGCGTTTGCACCAAGCTGCATGGCCTTTTCCCTGTCAACATCTGCCCCTTCTGTAGTTATTATTACAATGGGCACATCATTATATGATGGGTTCCCCCGCATTATACTCAGGAGTTTTAATCCATCCATAAGAGGCATATTGATATCAAGTAATATAAGACTGAATTTATTGCCGGATAATTTTTTTAAGGCGTCAACGCCGTCACTCGCCTCTGTTACCTGAGAGTTATGTATCCTCTTTAATGCAAATGTTATAAGCTGCCGCATGGTCGGCGAATCGTCTACAACAAGAAAATTATAACTTGACATAAACTGCTCTCCATTGCTACTCACTTACTTTGGTTTCGGCTTGCCGCTTAATAATTCTATAAAACCCTGGATGGTTGACAGTTTTCTTTCAGACTGTGCATATAATCTCGAGCTGAATATCGCAGTGGCTGCATGGCCTGCAAGCATGGAAAATAACTCGTAATCAACCCTATTAAAACCCTTTTTCTGTATCAGAAGGGAATAGATGACCAAAACCCCTATTACATGCTCCTTTATCATTAAGGGGATACATACCAATGGCTCATTTAATTCATCCCTCTTTTTCTCCAAATCCTTCTCAAAATAACTCTCTCCTGTCTTTGCTACATCTCCAATAATCCCTTCTCCAATCTTGATATTTGCTAAGTCACTTTTATCAATGCCCTCTGAGGCAGCAGCAACCAGCTCATTAATATCCTCGTCCAAGAGCATTAATGAGAATTTTTCAGCGCCAATAAGATTTATTATAATCTCTACAACTATCGTTAAGACTTCGTGGATGTCCAGTGTGGAATGGAGCTGGTAGCTTGCCACATATAGATTTGCAAGATTATTATTCTCCTCCTCAACCTCTACATATCTTGCGGCAAAGTCCTTATTCTCTGACTCTACCACTTTAAATTTATTTGTCAGATAATTCCTTTCCTCTTCTAATTGCGCTATTGCGTCTTTTAGGAGCTTTACCTGACTATTATCGCCCTGTTTTCTGTTATTTCTCAGATCCTCTTCTAATCTCACAATCTTAAATCTGAGCCGTTCATTCTCTTTTAATAATTCATGGGTGAACTCCTCGCCCTTTTTAAAGACCTGAAGAAATTCCTCAACTTTTTTAAATAGATCTGCTTCTTTTATATCTTTTTCTTCACTACTCATACAAATACCTCTATATAATACTAATAAGTGATATTGCTTTTTTAATAATAGCAGATAAAGTCAATTATATCAAGGTCATATTTCAAATTTATGAGATGCATCTCCTTATAATCTCTCCTGCAATCTTCGGAAGCGGGAGCACCATGTCAATACTGCCGTCTTTAATCGCCTCCCCGGGCATACCAAAAACAACTGCTGTCTCCTCTGATTCTGCAATGGTCTGGCCATTCTTATTCTTTATCTCCCTCATGCCTTTCTTTCCATCATTGCCCATCCCAGTAAGTATAATCCCCAAAACCCTCTTTCCAAATACCTCTGAGGCTGAGGCCATCATAATATCTACAGAAGGGGTATAAAGGTCGCTTACAGTGCGCTTCTTAAGATTTACCTTTATACTATCGTCCTTTCTTTTAAATGTCATATGATAACCGCCAGGAGAGATAAGCACCCTTCCCTTATTAACCAGATCCCCTTCCTCTGCCTCTTTTACCTCAACCTTTGCATTCTTATCCATCCGCTCAGCAAAATATCGGGTAAAGCCGGGAGGCATATGCTGAGAAACAGCTACTGCAGCAGGAAAACTTTCGGGTAAAATAGAGATGATAGACTGAAGCGCAGGGGGCCCGCCGGTGGACGAGCCTATTGCTACTAAATCTATATCTGAGCTTGCAATAATTTTTTGTGACGCCTTTTCTTCGCTAACTTGTTTACTAACATCCTTTTCATGCCTCTTTTCATCAGATATAATCTTGACCCTTGACATTATCTTTTCAATAGGGAGTCCAGCAATTATCTCCACCTTTTTCAGGAGATCGTCTTTGATATTATGTATCTCATTTGATATCTTCTTTGTGGGTTTTGCCAAAAAGTCAACTGCACCAAGGTCTAAGGCTGTAAAGACGCTCTTTGTATCTGACTGCGAGCTAATAACCAGAACAGGTGTCGGCGTATTTGCCATAAGCCATCTTAAGAAGGTAAAGCCGTCCATATTCGGCATCTCTAAATCAAGGGTTATAACATCAGGCTTATGAATTGCAACACTCCTTATGGCCTCCCTGCCGTCTGCAACAGTATCCACCACTTCTATATTTGGCGATGACAGGAGCATTGCGGCAATTGACTGCCTGTTAAAGGCAGAGTCATCAACAACAAGTACACGGATTTTTTTATTCAAGCTAATTCCTCCGGTTGATTTGAAATTTCAAATCTCTTTTAATATCTTCTGGTATACCATATCATTCTTGAAATGCCTGAGTGTATAGGCAGTTGAGATGTTTATCAGAGATTCAGAGTGACCGAGCAGCAAAAAACCGAGGTTGTTTAACTTCTCGTAAAACATCTCTATTATCTTTTTTTTTGCAGCCGTGTCAAAATATATAATTACATTCCTGCAAAATATTACATCCATCCTATTGATAAATACAGACTTATCAGAATCAAGCAGATTGAAATATCCGAAGTTAACCTTTTCCTTTACTTTGTCAGAGATCTTGTAGCCATGCTCATCCTGGATAAAATATTTAGAAATCATTGCAGGTTCTGTTGCCCTGAAGGCATGTTTCTGATAAATCCCGCGTCTTGCAGAATGAAGCACCCTGTGGCTTATATCAGTTGCAAATATCTCTATATTCCAGTTATTGAGCATTTTTAATTCTAAAAACAGCATTGCAATAGTATATGCCTCTTCACCGGTTGAGCAGCCTGCGCTCCATATCTTTATCTCTTTCTTGCCATCCTTCTCTTTCCTTTCCTTTATTTCAGGCAGTATCTCCTCTGAAAATGCCTTAAGCTGCGCCATCTCCCTGAAAAAATAGGTCTCATGATTTGTAACAATATCAATAAGGTTTGCTAATTCATTATCCTTTTCCCTGTCATATCTAAGAAAAAAGTAATAGTCTTTAAAATCCTTGAACTGACGCCTCTGGAGGCTGTTTGTAATCCTCATCCTTAGGATATCCTTTGAGTTATCATCAAACCATACACCGCTGCTTTTATATATCAGATCCCGCAGGAGACGGAATACCTCGTCATTTAATTCAATAGTCTCGTCATTGAACATCGGCATCCTTTTTTCCTAAAGCCAAACCAGTGTCCCTTTTTGTTGTCATTGCGAGGAGCTTTAGCGACGAAGCAATCTATAACCCATTGATTTACAAAATACGAGATTGCTTCGCTTCGCTCGCAATGACCGCAATTTGAGTCTGTCAACAGGCTCTTATACAAGACCCGTTCTTTTCTAACGGGTTTACTTTTCAATCTTTCCGAGGGCATCGCTTGCATACTGCCTCAGCATAGTATCCCTCTCCAGTCGCATTAAATCCTCAAGTGCGCTTTTTGCATCTTCTGCCTTTAACTGACCCAATGCCTTGATTGCTGCGAGTTTTACATCCCAATCCTTATCATTTATCAACCCAACTATCCTGCCTGTCATCTTTTTGTCGCCTATCCTTCCAAGCGCATCAATAGCTGCTATCCTAACAACACCTACTTTATCATCAAGCATATCAATAATCGGTTGAACAGCGTCTTTCCCGCCGATTTCTGCTATCCCTTTGACAACAGAAACCCTGATCCAGATGTCATTATCCTTTAGCAGTGAAATCAGAGGATTCAGAAATTTCTTGTTCTTTTTTCCAACTAAGGCAGATACCGCTGCATAGCGAACCTGCTTCTCTTCATCTGTAAGGGCAATCATGAGCCCCCCTTCTACAGCAGGGTCGTGTATAGAGCCGAGTGCATTAACTGCACACTGCCTGACATAGGGGCTTTCATCCTTTAGCATAAACAATAGGTTGCCAACCGCCTCTTTAGCATTTATCTTCCCTAAAATCCTTGCCCCGTTGCCCCTTATATTCTCATTCTCATTAGAAAGCATTTTAATAAAGTGTGAAATCAAGGATTTATCCTTAATCCTGCTTAAGGCATCAACTGCAGCCTCCTGCACATTCGGATATTCATCATTCAAAAGATCTATCAATGCCTTGGAGGCTACTGCATCGCCAATCTTTCCAAGCGCAATAGCGCTTGTCTGCCTTACATGGCCATTCTCATCGCCAAGCAGTAAGATGAGGTGATTGACAGATTTTTTATTGCCAATCTCGCCTAATATCCGTGCAATTGCCTCTCTGACAACCTCATTCCCTTTTGTAATCTCTTCAATCACCATATCCTCTGCATCCCTGCCAATGTTGATTATTGCATTAATGATTTCATTCTTATAATCGCTGTCCAGCAGCTTCAATAGAGGTTTTACCGCCCGAAGATTCATTGACCATCCGAACATCCTTATTGCCGAGCTTCTAACCTTTGGATTAATGCTTTCCAATGCCTCTATAAGATATGTGATAATCTCTTCGTCTAATGCCTCTTTAACCTTTAAGATAACTTTATTCTTTAAACCTTCGTCATTATTTTTTTCATAAAGGCCTATAAGGGAAACAAGAGCTGAATTCCTCAGTCTTTTATCCTTAAAGGCTGAAATAAGTACATTTAGCGCCTTTATATCTCCGATAGCGCCGAGCGCATCTACAACAGCCTTCTCAATACCATGTTTATTTACCATAGTTATCAGAACATCAACTATACGCGGATTTCCGATCTTTTCCAATGCCTTGATAACTGTGTAAAGGAGAAGATTATCCTCGCCTGTTTTCAGCATCTTAAGCAATGGTTCTATTGCAGACTCATCCCTTAATTTGCCGAGCGCCTCAACAGAGGCAAGGCATACATTTTCATCAGGGTCTGATAATCCTTTTACTAAGGCATTAGCAGCCCTTTTATCGTTAATATCGCCCAAGATATCTGCAATAAATTTTCTGACATCCCTGTCGTTGTCTTTAAAGGCATCTATTAAAAATGGAACGGACAATGCGCCGAGTTTTGTCAATACTTCAACAGCAGCATTCCTAAGGCCGGCGTTATCCCCTGACCTCAGAGATGAAATCAGGCCGATAAAAATCTTATCGTTGGGTTCAAAATTCAATAATGCGGAAACAACGGTCTTTCTTACACGCCAGTCCTTATCACCCAGTGCTGTAAGCAGCGGTTCTATACACTCTTCAGTATGTATCTCACCAAGTCTTTCAACCGCAGTGCGCCTGCTCTCAGTCTCATTTGATAACAGGTCATTAATATATTTATTTACCTTTTTTATCATTTTCTTAAAACCTGATTAAAGATTTAATGACTTCCTCTTATTCCTGATGAATTCTTCTATGGTTTCATTAAAGTAATTTGTGGTAGCTGCGATTTCAGGCGGCACCCTTTCTTCATAAAGCTTTCTGCCCTCTTCAATCTCTGCCTTTAATATCTCATAAAACTTGTTATTTCTGATGCCATCTTCAACAGCCTTCTGATTATAAAGGGCCACATCAGATATAATAATCCTTGCAAATCTCTTTGCCTTCTCATGCTCAGGGGACAGCCTTTCACTCTTTTCTTCTATCCTTGCCGCTTCCTCTTTCTGAACAGGCTTCTGTTCAGCAACCGCTGCTTCTGGAAACGACGGCAATGAAATCTCATCGCTTCTGAAGGCTGCAACATCATCTTTTTTAAAATCAATCTTCTCCTCTGCCCTTTTTTCTTCATAGCCTCCTTCTGCTGGTACCGGAGCCTTATACTCTTCTTCAGCGGCCTTCTGTTTTTCTTCAGGAGCCTGTTCAGGGAAATTGGCTTTCAGCAGTCTTTTAATCTTATTTATAAGACTGTCCCTGATATGGTGCTTTTCAATATAATCATCTGCGCCAAAAAGGGATTGCGGCTCTCTTTTGTATCTCATCCTGTCGTATATAGAGGCAATCAATATCACCATGGTATCCTTCAGCTTTTCGCTGTTTTTGATTATCTCGCTTATTTCAAATCCAAATATCTGCGGAAGACCAACATCCAATATTGCAACTGCAGGCCTTTTTTCCTGGATTAAGGATAATGCTGTCCTACCGTCAGATGCATGCAGAACTTCATAACCATGTTCAACTAACAACTCATTTATTATCTTGCTTGCTGCATCGCCGTCCATTGCTACAAGAATAATATTTATATTTATATCTGCTGCCTTCTGCTCTAATCTTTGCTCATCATGAATTGCAGCAGGCGTCTCCTTTGGATGCTCTTTTGGTGCAGGGGTCTTTTTTGCGCCCTTCTTAACAGCAAACATCGCATAGCAATGCGAGCATCTGACCTTTGCCTCTCCTGTTGAAAGGGCTCCGTCATCCACCTCTATTCTCTCGCTGCACTTCGGACACTTGATAATCATGTATGATTATTCTTCCTCTCTATCGCCGGCATCTTCTTCATCTTCTTTTATGGCCTTACCTTTTTCTTTAACAGAGGCTTTCAAGCTTATCTTTTCGCTTGCAGTTAAAATCCTGTCTAAATCCATTAAAAGTATAAGCCTGCTGCCTACCTTTCCCAATCCTTTAATAAATTGGGCGCTGACACCCTTTACAATCTCAGGGGGCGGGCTTATATCGCCCTTTCCCAGTGAAATTACATCTGAAACCGAATCAACAATCAGTCCGATTATCTTTCCATTAAGCCTTGCAATTATAATCCGCTCTGAAGACAAAGGCGTCTCAGGGATTTTCACGCCAAACCGCTTTCTGAGGTCTACTATCGGGATGATATTCCCCCTTAGATTAATAACGCCCTCTATAAACCTCGGGGCCTTTGGTATTATGGTAATCTTAAGAGGCTTAACAATCTCCTTAATCCTCATAATATCCAGAGCAAACTCAACTGCACCGATAGTAAATACAGCAAATTTTATCTTATCTTCATCTGTTATTTTCTTGCTTATATCTGTCATAGCTTAAGCATCTTTCCTCAATATCCTGTCAAGGTTTAAGATTATTAAAAGCCTGTTGTCTATCCTTGCAACGCCCTTTAGATACTCTGCATCAACGCCTTTTATAATCTGCGGCGTTGGTTCAATAATATCTTCATTTATCTTTACTACCCCTGTAACAGCATCAGATATAATACCAACAAGCTCATCATCAAAATTTACTATCAATATCCTTCTCTGGCTGTCATCTGGGGCATCTGTCTCAGATAATTTCAGTCTATTTTTTAAATCGTATACAGGCGCAATAACACCCCTTAGAGATATTATCCCCTTAATATATGACGGCACCCTCGGAACCTTTGTTATCTCCACAGGCCTGATAATCTCTTTAATGCTACTTATATCAAGGACATACTCCTCATTTGATAATTTGAATGCAAGGAGCTCTATCCTCTCATCATCACTGACTGTCTCTCCTGTTTGGAACTCCTCTGTAATATCCTCAATCGGTATTTCTTCTTCACTCTCAGACGTTAATACTTCCTCATCTAATTGAGGCTTTTTTACAGGTTCTTTCTTCGCCCTCTTGGCTTTTTTGTTTGGAGTCTGGTTTGTCATTTTACCCTCTGGTATAATATACCTATATCTCTTTATAGGATGTCTTATTTTTTACCTTTCCTTTTTTAAGTCATCGTTATAAATGCATATACTGTTTCTTTTTGCCTTTGCGCTGTAAAGAGCGTCATCAGCGAATTTTATCATCTCTTCATAATTTGCAATCTTCTGTTCAGGATAAGTAACTATCCCGATACTTACTGTAATCTTAATCCCCTCCTTAAGCTCTGTATTTTTGGCAAACTGATAGCTCTCAACTGTTTTCGTAATCCTGTTTGCAACAACCTTTGAACCCTCGCCGTTCTTCTGAGGAAGTATAACTGCAAACTCATCGCCGCCATATCTTGCAACAGTATCATGCTCTCTGACAGAGCCGACAAGTATCATGCCAAGCTCTCTTAAAACAAGGTCGCCTATAAGATGGCCGTGGGTGTCATTTATATTCTTAAAAAAGTCTATATCAATGAGCATGCAGGATACCTTCAGATTATACCTTTCTGAACGTTTAAATTCCTTTCTCAGGCAGTCATAAAAATATCGCCTGTTAAAAAGCTGTGTAAGATGGTCAATGACGCTCAGTTTTTCTAATTCAAGATTCTTGGATTTTAAATCATCCTGTAATGCCTTTATCCTTAAAAAGACCTTGACCTTTGCAACAAGCTCATCAGCATTAAACGGCTTAATAATATAATCATCAGCGCCGATTTCAAGCCCTCTTATCTTATCAATAATCTCTCCTCTGATAGTCAGCATTACTACAGGGATATCCTTTAATTCCCTGTCCTTTTTAATAAGCGATAAAAACTTAAACCCGTCCATACGCGGCATTATAACATCAGAAATTATTATATCTACTTTTTCCTTGGATAATATCCTGAATGCCTCAATGCCGTCCTCTGCCTCAAGATACACATTAAAGAGCCTTGCATTTTTTAGTATTTCAATCAGGTTTTTCCTTGTCTGTTCTGAATCATCTATTATTAATATCCTCTTTTCCATGTTTAGCCTTTTACCTCTTCTTTGTATTCCTGAACAGATTCTTCAATTAGCGCTCCGATATCAAGCACCAGAACGGTCTTTCTGTTTCCAAGCTCAGTTGCGCCTGCAATGCCCTGAATGCCTGACAATATCTTTCCAAGCGACTTTATAACTATCTCCTGCTGTCCGAGAAGGGCATCAACTACAAACCCAATCTTTCTATTCCCGGAACCAACAACAACCACATACATCCTTTCAGGATTTTCACTCTTACTCTTTATATCAAAGGCGCCTCCAAGCCGCAGTATAGGCAGCGTCTTCTCCCTCAGTTTTATAACCTCTCTCTTTTCAACTGTCTGGATATCATTATTTGTTATCATCAGGCTTTCAGATACAGAATTTATCGGCAACGCAAATATCTCCTCTCCCACCTGAACAATCAATGCCTTTAAAATCATCAGCGTTATTGGCAGCGTTATTATAAATTTTGTCCCAATCTTCTCCTTTGTTTCAATATCTATCGTGCCGTTTAATTTGATAAGGTTCTTTCTAACCACATCAAGACCGACACCCCTGCCGGAGACCTCTGTGACAACCTTGCTGGTGGAAAAACCCGGGGCAAATAAAAGGTCTATCGCCTCTTTTTCTGTAAATCTGCTGTTAGAAGCAATCAGCCCCTTTTCTACCGCAGTATCCTTAACCCTTTTGATATCAATACCGCTGCCGTCATCCTCAACCTCTATTACAACATGGCTTCCCTTCTGCATTGCAGATAGCTTAATCGTGCCTATCTCTTTTTTGCCAAGCTTGATTCGCTCATCCTGTGTCTCAATGCCGTGGTCAACAGCGTTTCTAACTATATGCATAAGGGGGTCGGCAATCTCTTCTATCATCAGTCTGTCTAATTCTGTTTCCTCTCCAAAGATTCTTATATCAATAATCTTCCCTGATTCCTTTGAGAGCTTTCTTGCCATCCTCGTTAACCTGTCAAAGAGGTTGTTAAGCGGCACCATCCTGACCTCCATCAGGCCTTCCTGCAGCTCATTAAGTTTTTTATCTAATATCCTTGCTGCCTTCTCAAGCTCAAGCGCCCATTCAGAAAAACCCTCTATAGCCCGCAGATTTTTGCTTATATGGGTGATGACAGCCTTATTCAGGACCAGCTCACCAACGATATTCAGAAGCCTGTCAAGGCGGTTTATATTTACCCTTACTGTCATGCTCAGGCTTTTAACGCTTGATGGGGTTTCTGCTGCCTGTACCTCATCATGCTCGCCTGCCTTTATCTTTTCGCCTCTTTTCTGGTATTTTATCTCCCTTATCTTTATATTTGGATTTGAAAGAACAGAGGTAACATAAATTAAATCCTCCTTAGTGCCGATAATCAGCTTAAATTCAATGCCAACATCAGGCGAGGCGCCTGATGCAGGAAGTGTTGTAATCACCTCGCCGAAACCGGATATAATGGAATTTATCTGATTGAGGTCTTTATCAAATGTCTCCAGGCTGAAGCCTGCAGTTACCTCAAAGATATTGGCGGCCAGTCTTAGATTT
The DNA here is from genome assembly GCA_016214425.1 of Nitrospirota bacterium. Taxonomy (GTDB): domain Bacteria; phylum Nitrospirota; class CAKKRA01; order 9FT-COMBO-42-15; family 9FT-COMBO-42-15; genus 9FT-COMBO-42-15. The sequence continues at coordinate 1,655 of JACRON010000069.1, read as the reverse complement.
TCTTCAAGGCGGTGATTTTCATACTCTGTCAGGACTTTTAAAATATTTGTATCAAGGTCAAGCTCCTCTAATTTATGCGCAGCAGCCTCTTCAGGCCTCTTCTTAAGCGTATTTTCAATATCAGACAAAAGCCTTGTGGCATCAATATTGTCATTGCCGTCCTTGCTCACCTTCTCTACCAATTTTCTGAGCATCTCAGTGCTTTCAAACAGGAGTTTTATAACAACGCTTGTAAGCGTCAGCCTGCCCATGCGCATTGCATCAAGGAGGTTTTCTAAGGTATGGCTCAGCTCTGTGATATTATTAAACCCCATCATCCCAGCAATGCCCTTTAAGGTGTGGACGCCCCTGAATATTGCATTGATGATATCAGGATGAGGAGAGAGCCTGTCCTGTGATTCTTCCATGGTGAGAAGATTCTTGCTGATAACCTCAAGTATCTCTTCAGCCTCAGCAATAAATTCCAAATATGGTTCGTCTTTTTTCTTGTCTTTCATGTTTATCCCTTAACCAATGACCCTTTTAACCACTTCCTGCAGCTCATCCTGTTTAAATGGTTTTGTTATATATTCTGAAGCGCCAAGCGCAATGCCCTTTTTCCTGTCCTCCTCGCTTCTCTCAGTTGTAATAATTATGAGCGGTATCCTTTTATAATTTGGATGGGTCTTGACAAAATTAACAACCTCAAGGCCGTTTATATCAGGCATATTTATATCAGTAATAATCAAATCAAATTTTTCTGTTGGAAGCAGCTTAAGCGCCTCAAAACCGCTGCCTGCCTCTGTAACTGCAAAATCACCCATCTCCTCAATAATCGCAGCAACCATTGACCTCATAGTAGATGAATCCTCAATTACCAAAACCTTTTTACTCATTTTCGTCTCCTAATTTAATAATCTCCCCTCACCCCCCTTTAGTAAAGGGGGGATGGGGGGATTAATTAACAGCCTTCATCTCCTTGAGCTTTTTCTCTAAAATAGCCTTTTCCAATGCAACACCAGCAACCCTTATAAAGGCCTCAAGCCCCTCTGTATCCTCTATCTTTTTTTTCTGGGGAAGATTGTCTCCGTATAAAACAGCAATTACCCTTCCTCCACAGACCAGAGGCGATATAAATGCCTCCTGCGGATAGCTTCCGCCAAGTTCATTTATTAAATAATCATTCCATTTTCCATGCGCTATTTCGCCTTTATAAGAAAGTTTGTTTTCAATCACATCTCTTATAATGGATGCTTCAGATAAAGGCAGGGTTATGCTCCTGACCTTTTCATCAGCAGAGCCATTGGAATAATTTAAGCCGAACTGTCCAAGACCATGGACAGAACCTTTTCCCACAATAAAAACCACAGCCCTGTTCATTATCTCGCTTGCAAACCTTAAAACCATCAAGGTTGCCTCGCCTGCTCCTGAAGAGCCTGCAAGCTCTTCAATCATTGCAGTCAAAAGGGAAAGGTCTTTTCTTGATACCCTTTCAGCAGCAACTGCTGCTAAAGCAGATTTTCTGCTGACTTCTTCTCTTTCTTCATCCTTGTAAAAAACATCATGCGGTTTATTTTCAACCTTTTTCTCCTCATCCCTCAGCCTTGCTGACTCAAGAAGCAGAAACTGGGTGCTTACGCCGTTCTTAAGAAATACCATCTCAGGGTCATCAATCT